>CAZYJB010000191.1:0-7149 GCA_964647675.1 uncultured Verrucomicrobiota bacterium
GCCTACACCGCCACCCAGAAGACGGTGGATGGCCCGAGCAAGAAGGACTGGAAGGGCGGGCGTTCCGCGGCCATCAACATCATCCCCTCCACCACTGGCGCCGCCAGGGCCGTCGGACTGGTCTGCCCCGAGGTCAAGGGCAAGCTCACCGGCATGTCGTTCCGCGTGCCGACGCCGACGGTCTCCTGCGTCGACCTCACGGTGCGCACGGCCAAGGACACCAGCTACGCCGAGATCAGCGCCGCGCTGAAAAAGGCCAGCGAGACCTACCTCAAGGGCATTCTCGAGTACACCGAGGACGAGGTGGTCAGCACCGACTTCATCCACTCCGCGGCGAGTTCAATCTACGACAAGGGCTCGGGCATCGAGCTGAACCAGCGCTTCTTCAAGCTCATCAGCTGGTACGACAACGAGTGGGGTTACTCCAACCGCGTGGGTGACCTCGTGAAGTTCATCATCCAGAAGGGGCTGTAACGCCCCCTTCCGGCGCGCTCGCGCCGGGGCTCATGGCCTGCGTCACGGCGCCTTCCCCAGGGAAGGCGCCTTTTGCTTTTCACCCGCGGGCAGCGACCGTCCTCCCCAGGTCACCGTCCCGTTCATGGGGATCCCGACGAAATGTCATGCCGCACGAGCGGGTGCGACCTTGCGCGCGTTCGGCGACCGCCGGAGTCTGGGCGCACGTCTCGATGCGTTGGATCTCGAAGTTGCGGGCGCTGTCGCCACGCTCCCGATCGCTGATGACGACCTGCGTTTACGGCCTGGTGGCCGGCGCCGGCGCTGTCGGGTTTCACCTGGCCGTCCATGCCGCCTACGAGGGAGGACTCATGCGCCTCTCGCGGCAGAGTTTCCCGGCCTTCGCGGCGGCCAGCCTCGCGATCGTGCTCGCCACTTCCGCCGCGGTCGGATTCCTCCTGAGTGTCTATTGCCCCGAAGCGGCGGGCAGCGGCATTCCCCAGCTCAAGCTCGCCTACTGGCGGGACATGGGAGTCGTCTCGTGGCGCATCGCCTGGGTGAAGTTCGTGGCTGGTCTGCTGAGTCTCGGCGGCGGCACCAGTCTCGGCCGGGAGGGGCCCAGCCAGCCTTCCGACTCGAGCCCATCGCGATGCCTACTTGGAAAGCGTGTGCCCTCTTGCCCGCGGTGGCCTCCCTCGCGAGCGCCGTGGGAGTGCTCTTCCAGAAGTCGTGCCTTTCCCTGAGGCAGCAGGTCCGACGCAAGTCGAGGATGCCTGCATGGATGCGACCCGTGCGCGGGGGACTCACCGTGTGGGTGCTGGCCATGCTCGTATTCGCCGCGACCGGACGACTGGGCGTGTTCAGCCTCGGATACCAGGATCTGACGGACGCCCTGCGAGGTGACCTTCCCTGGCAGGTCGCGGCCTTGCTTCTGGGCGCCAAGTTCGCCGCCACCGTGGTCAGCTACGGTTGCGGCGGCTGCGGCGGCATCTTCTCCCCCACCCTCTTCCTGGGCGGGATGACCGGACTCGCCCTGGCCGGCGCCATCGATCTCGTCGCGCCGCTGACCCCGGACGAGCGCAGCCTGCTCGCCGTGGTCGGCATGAGCAGTTGTCTCGGTGCCGTGGCCCGCGCCCCCGTGACCGGCATCCTCATCGTCTTCGAGATGACGCACGAGTTCGCCCTCGTGCCGCCGCTCATGCTCGCATCGTTGATCAGCCAGGCGGTCAGCCACCGGTTCTGCGCGCGGAACTTTTATGACAGCCTGCTCGAACAGGACGGACACCGGGTTGAGCATCTCCAACCTCCCCGCGACCTTCGCACGTGGCAGAATCGGCCGGTCTCCGACATCACCGGATTCTCGCCGGCGTTCCTCGCCGACCTGCGGCCGATGACCCTGCGATCCGCCCTCGTCCGGCACCCGCAGGTCCATTTTCCCGTGCTGCAGAACGGCAGGCTGCGCGGCATCGTGGATCGCCATGCCATGGAAATGGCACTCTCGGCGGGTACGGACCCCGCCCTGCTCGCGGCGGTCACCGTGTCAACCGACGACTCCGTGCGCCGGGTCCAACAGCGCCTCCTGGAATCCCCCCACGGCGTCGTCGTGCTGATCGAGCGCGGCACGCAGGCCTTCGTCGGCCTCCTTGCCGCGCATGACTTGTTGCGCGCGGAACTCGCCGCCACCGAGCGGGTCGAAGCCTGAACCGGAATTCCCGGGCACGCCCGCCTAGCCGCGGCGCCAATGGCTGCTGCGGATGAGGCCGCAACTCCATTCCCGCTGCGCATCGCGGCGCCAGCCGCGAACCAGGAGTCCCTCCTCGGGCGGAACCAACGATCGCGCGCCGATGCCGGTCAGCGGCCGAAACACCAGGTACATCAGGGCATGGATCAACCGCGCACGACGCCGCGCCCAGCCCGCGTCCGGCAGCCCGAAGTCGGTCAGCAGCCAGCTCGCGGCCGGCGCCGCCGCGCGGTCGAGGGCGGCGATGACGCCGGCGAGATCTTCACGCCCGAAGCAATCGAGAAAGAAATGCGTCGCCACCAGGTCGAACGCGCCGGGATCACCGGTCCACCCGGGAAGCGCCCCATGCTCGAACCGCACGCGCGGCCGGTCCCACGACCTCACGCGGGATGCCGCCACCTCCAGCATGGCGGCACTGGCGTCGACGACCACGAACCGTGCCTCCGGCATCGCCACTAGCGCCGCCTCCAGGAAGCGGCCGGGACCTTCCCCCACCAGCAATGCTTGTCGAAGGCCCTTCACCCGATCCAGCCACGCAGCCCGCGCGCGCTGCATCAGCCGGCCCGCCAGGACGCGCTCCATCCAGCGATAGTGGGGAGCCAGCCTGTCAAAGCTCATCGCCACTCGCGGGGTCTCCCGGGAACTTGCTCCACCACCAGCCGGATGCGACCGCGCCGACGGCATAAGCCACCACATCGAGGGGGTCGCCCGTGACCCGCATGAACCTCGGTCCAATCGCCTCGAACAACACAGCCCAGAGTGCCAGGTGAAAAAGGACCTCAGTCCAGTCCGGGGCTCGGTCGTGAACCCGCACCTCCAGCCGCCGCTGGACCCACAGCACGGGCGGCAAGGCGGCAGGAATGAGGAGCAGATCGTTGAGGTGGCCGCGCACGAACCAACCACCGGCCAGCGGGATCCACAGCCAGCGGTTGACCGCATAGAGCGCGCACGCCCCAAGGCAGAGCGGATCGCGCAGATACCGGAACCGCATCACAGCAGCGCGAGGATGCACCACCCGGCGGCCAGAGCGATCGCGGTCCGCGCACTCCACCTTTGCCAGGGTCCGGCGGCGCGGAAACGGTCGCGCACTCCCACGTGCCGGACCGTCCGGACCGCCCGTCGCGGAAGGCCTTGATCATTCAGTTCACCCATAGCGTTCCCTCCGCGCGGCCGGTAGTCCGATACCGGACTCCAACTCCGGAATCACGGAACTGGCACGCGTCCATCGCATCTGTTTGGCCACATCGAGAATGGCGAATCGCGCGAGTCCCAGCAGCAATCCGGCCACGGGACCCAGGACATAGTCCGACGCCATCAGGACCACGGCCGCGACAATCAGCGCCGCGCCCTGCGTCAGTTCCACGAGTCCCGCGCCGAGCGAATACCCTGCGCGGGTGAGGAACTTGTTCGTTCGCACGAATGGGGCCGCGGGATTCCAGAGGCACTTCAGCCAGCTCAGGCTGAAAATCCAGCCCAGTCCGGCATGCGCGAGGAACGCGCGGAAAATCTCGCGCCAGCGATAACCCTCGGGACGAAGGCTGTGGTACAAGGTCCCGAACCGGAGCACGAAGAAGGTCACCAGCGTGAACCCCGCCAGCGGCACGAGGTAGATCTGCAGCGGCGTCATGCGTCCCGCCACCTCCACCGCCGCGAGCACGAGAAGGGACACCGCTGGGATCAGGTTGAAATTGAACCACGCCGTCAGATGCGCCAGGCACCCCACTTTCTGGCGAAGGCTGAGTTCGTGTCCCAGAAAGATGCGGACCGCATTCGTGCGCAGGATCTGGGCATTGCCGAACGACCACCGCCAGCGCTGCTTCTTCAGATCCGCGAGGTCGTGGGGCATCAACCCCGCCCCCGCGCGTTCGGGGGCATACACCGTGCGCCAGCCGGCAAGATTCAGCCGCAGACCCAGCTCCGCGTCCTCCGTCACCATCCCTTCCGCAAACCCGCCCACGGAACGGAGCGCCTCAACGCGCAGCAGGCTCAAGGTGCCCGTGCACGGAACACACTCGAGACGGTTGGCGGCAGCCATGTAACCGGCAAAGAAATGCTCGAAGTCCAAGGCCACCCCGAGATTGCCCGCCCCGACGTTGCGGTAGCGCTGGGGGAACTGGACCAACGCCACGCGATCATCCGTGAGGTATCGCACCGCCTTCTTCAGGGCGTCGCGCTCCACGACGTAGTCGGCATCCACGACAAAAATGTACTCCGCACGCGGATCCATGTGACGCCGCACGAGATTCAAGGCGCCGGCCTTGTACCCTTTCAATCCCTCGACATGGTGGAACCGGAATCGCGGCCCGAGCCTCGCACAATCCTCCTTCACGGGGCGCCACAGCGCCTCGTCACTCGTATTGTTGTCGATCACCAACACCTCGTAGTGGTCCCAATCCAGCATCGCGAGGCGGTCCAGCGTCTCCCGGAGCAGCTCGGGCGGCTCGTTGTGCGCCGCGACATGAATCGACACGAAGGGCTCGAAACGCTCTGCCGCCGAACCGGGCTCCTTCCGCTTTCCCGGGAGGCGGACGGGAAGCCGCGCCGCCGCGAACTGAATGCCGAGGACCATCAGGTGCAACAACAGATTCCCTACCAGCACCGCCGCGTGAACCACGGGACTCACCACCATCAGCAGCACACCGGCGAGACCAATCAGGACGAAGCTGAACGACTTCATTGCATCAAACCCTCCGAGGTTGAGGTTATTCTCCGGCGACGCGACCCGCCCTTGTGAGATCGGGGCAGCCGACGTTCCGTCGGACCCGCGCATCCCGCCACACCCTCTCGCAGCGTTGCACCCGGGCCCGAGGCGGGAGGGTAGGCACACGCTTCTGCAACCCGCCAAGGCTTTCTTCCGATGAATCTCGGCCGGGGCCCGCGCCCACAACGCGGGTATCATCGCTCCCGACACCTCATCGGCCCGCCACCCGCACCGTCCCCGAGAAGCTCAGCAGCCGGCGCGCTTCGGTGAGCAGGAATTCGACATCCGTGAAGGGCTCCGCGCCGATGTCCTGCCAGCGCACCAGCCCTTCGCCGTCCACCACGAAGGTGCCATGCAGCGGCAGTTCCTCGAAGTCGTCGTACGCACGCCACGCCTTGAAGGCGGACAGATCGGGATTCCCGAGGAGTGGGTACGGCAGTCGCCCGCCGTCCGCCTCGCGTACCGTTCGGCGCAGTCCGTCGCCGTCGTCGGTGCCGACCGCCAGGAGGTCGAATCCGGTCTCCTTGAACCGCGCCGAGGCCGCGGCAAACGCCTTGAGTTGTTCGAGGCAGTGCAGGCAGCGGTTTCCGAGGTAGAAGATCACCACCAGCGGCTTTCCGCGGTGATCGGACAGCGAGTGCAGGCGACCATCGGCGTCCGGCAGTCGAAGCGTGGGCGCGGACACGGGCTGCCAGTGGCGCGGACCCAGGGTCTCCAGCGACGGGCGGTCGCCGACGTCAAGGCGCGGCGCTGGGCGCACCATCCACTGGCCGCCCGCGTATCCCGCCGATTCCGCGAGGGGTTTCAGCCGTTCGAGTATCGGAAGGTCCTCGTCGGGCCAGACCCGCGACTGCCGCAGCCCCTCCAGCGCCGTTTTTGCCTCGTCCACTTTCTTCGCGCGCCAGAGCAGATCCGCGTGGAGCGCCAAAGCGTGGAACTGGTTGGTCGCCTTGGTGGCCGTCTCGCGCGCCAGCTCGAGGGCCTTGGCCTGATCACCCGCCTGCCAGCGCAACAGCGCCAACTGGTCCTTGGCCACATCCTTGAGTCCGTCGAGCAGCGGCAACGCGGTGTTCGTGTCGCCCGCCGAGAGCGCCTCGCGCACGCGGATCTCGGTGAGGTAGGACTCGAACCGTTCCACGCGGTCGGCGAAACCCTCCATGGCCGCCGTCATCGCGCGCTGCACCTCGTCGCGCGGTTTGCGTTCGTCGAGGGCCTTGCGTTCCGCGAACTCCATGGAGGCACGACGCTCGTCGCGCAGCGCGCGCAGGGCCTCGGCGATCACCTTGCGCTCGCGTTCCACGCGCGCCGCGTCCCCCCGCATCAAGGACGCGACCGCCACGGCGCGCGCCAGACGCACCCGTTCGTCGATCGACTCCGCGCCGCCGAGATGGGGCGTCTCCGACAGCGCGATGAGTTCGTCCCACAGTTCGAAGCGAGGCAGGAGCTGCAGGAGGCGGTCGCGTCCGCGCGCCCAGCTGCTCGAGCCGAAATCGTAGCGGTAGGCCAGCGGGCT
Organism: uncultured Verrucomicrobiota bacterium; assembly: GCA_964647675.1. Classification (GTDB taxonomy): domain Bacteria; phylum Verrucomicrobiota; class Verrucomicrobiia; order Limisphaerales; family CAIMTB01; genus CAIMTB01. The sequence continues at coordinate 6,409 of CAZYJB010000191.1, forward strand.
GCTGGCCAGCGCGCTGTTCGTGCGCGAAAGACGCGGGAGCTCGACGAGGTTCTTGGCCAGGGCGATCGCCTCGCGCACGCGGCCAAGGTGGGCCCAGCTTTCCACCAGCCAGTCGTTGTTGTGCGCGTAGTTGTGGATCTGGTCGGGCATCAGGCGGTCGCGCCGCATCTGCGCGTGGTCGACGCGCGCACTCGCCTCCTGCTGCCAGGCCGCATCGTCATGGCGCGAGAGCTTCGAATAGGTATGCCCCGGCATGTGCCAGAGGTGCGCGATGCCCGGCGCTCCCTGCCCGCACAGCGCCGCCGAATCCAACGCATGGCGCGATTCCTCCGCATCCCACAAATGGATGCGATAGTGGTGCACGGGATGATACGGATCCCGTTCGAGCACTTGCCGCGCGAGGGCGTCCACCACCAGGTGGCTCGACACCGGCAGGTCGGAGCTGTTGCCGAAGCCGCTGTTGTCCCAGATCTGGTAGACGAGGAAGGCCTTGGCCTCGATGTCCTCCGGGAATCGTCGCACAAGATTCTCGTAGGCGCGCACGAGCTCGCGGCGGCGTTGTTTGGACTCCCGCTTCTTGCCGTCGCGCTCGAGCACGTAGAACTCCGCCAGCCCGTCGATGTAGGCCTGTTCGCGCGCCGAGGCGGAGGCCTTCAACGCCACCGCATTGGTCAGGAACGCGCGGGCGCGGGCCTCGTTGCGGACGTTGGCCATGGCCATGCCCCAGAACGCCATCGCGCA
>CAZYJB010000192.1:0-7148 GCA_964647675.1 uncultured Verrucomicrobiota bacterium
ACGGTCTCATCTCCGACAACCCGGCGCTGATCTGGAAATCCATGGCCCTCGGGAACCCGTCGCGTCCGATCGCCCTGCCCCCGTGAGCCCAGCGATGGCCCAGCTCTCTCGCCGCGCTCCGTCCCGCCCGCTACGGTCGTCCCGCCGCTCTCCACCCGCCCACGCAACCCATGCCGGCCCGGTCTCCCATTTCGGTTCTATCCCGCGTTCTGCTTCATCCGCATCCTTGCCGCCGTATCCTGTCCCGCGGTGCACTCTTCGCCCTCCCCTTATTCCTCATTAGTTCTACGCCATCCCAAGGCCAGAACATCACCGCGGCGGCAGGCTGGACCGCGCACACGCTTCCTGCTCGCCCGGTCGCCAGCCCGGGGTTCCAACGCCTCGCGCCCGCCGAGACCGGCATCACCTTCACCAATCGCCTCAGCGAAGCCGCCGGTGCCGCCAACCGCGTCCTCGAAAACGGCAGTGGCGTGGCCGCCGGTGACTTCGATGCCGATGGCCTTGTCGACCTCTTCTTCTGCGGGCTCGACGGCAACTCCGCACTCTACCGGAACCTCGGCGGCTGGCGCTTCACCAATGTCACCCACGCCGTCAGACTCCAGCGCCTCGCCGGCGTCGTCGGTCGCGGCGCGGTCTTCGCCGATCTCGACGCCGACCGCCGCCCCGATCTCCTGGTGTCCACCCTCGCGGGCGGCGTCCTTTGCTTCCTCAACCAGGGCGGACGTTTCGTTGATGCCACCGACGCCGCCGGCACTGCCGGACCTCCGGGCGCCACCACGCTTGCGCTTGCCGATGTCGACGGAAACGGCACGCCGGACCTCTATGTCACCCGCTACCGCGCCGAGGACATCCGCGATTCCAGCCTCGTCGAAGCCCGGCGCGTCGGCACCCGCACCGAACTCCACCCCCGCTACGCCGGCCGCCTCGCCGTGGGTGACACGGGCCTGATCGAGTACGGCGAGCCTGATCTCCTCTATCTCAACGACGGCCGCGCGCGGTTCCAAGTAGTGCCCGCCACCTCCGGCCGCTTCCTCGATTCCAACGGGAAACCCCTCGCTGCGCCCCACCGCGATTGGGGCCTGACCGCCACCCTGCGCGATCTCACCGGCGACGGTTTGCCAGACCTCTATGTCTGCAACGACTACTGGACCCCCGACCGCTTCTGGATCCAGACCGCCGACGGACGCTTCCGACTCGCGCCCCCGGACCTGCTGCACCCGATCAGCGAGAATTCCATGGGCATCGACGCCGCAGACATCAATCGCGACGGGCTCGTCGACTTCCTCGTGCTCGATATGCTGGATCCTGACCCCGCGGTGCGCCGCCGTCAGGCGCTCGCCCAATCGCGCGTTTCCAACGTCCCCGCGGATGCCGACCCAAGACCGCAGGTCATGCGCAACACGCTCTTCCGCGCGCGCCCAGACGGTTCGTTTGCCGAGATCGCCGAGTTCGCCGGGCTCGCGCGTTCGGGTTGGTCGTGGCAGCCCTTGTTTCTCGATGTCGACCTGGATGGCTGGGACGACGTGCTCATTCCCACCGGCCACCGGCATGACGTCCAGGACCTCGACGCCACCGAACAGATCCTCCGCCTCCAGCACCCCTGGCCCGCGAATCTTCCGCCGCAATCCCGCCAGGAGGCTTTCCTCCGTGAGAAACTCGAACACAGCCGCCTTTACCCGCATCTGGACGGACCCATCTTCGCCTTCCGAAACCTCGGCCGCGGGCGTTTCGCACCGGCGACAACTGACTGGCGCCTCGACACCCTGGCGGTCCATCAGGGTGCCGCGCTCGCCGATCTCGATCAGGACGGCGACCTCGATCTGGCGGTCAATGTCCTCAATGGCCCAGCCGGTCTCTATCGCAATGAAAGCCCCGCCCCGCGCCTCGCGGTCCGCCTCCAGGGTGTGCCGCCCAATACCGACGCCCTCGGAGCGCGCGTTCGTCTCCTCGCTCCACCCCAACCGCCGCAGTCCCGCGAGGTCGTCGCGGGCGGGCGCTATCTCTCGGGTTCGGACCTCCTCGTCAGCTTCGCCGCATCGAACCTCGCCGCCTCGGCGGTCCTGGAGATCACCTGGCGCAACGGCCTGGTCAGCCGAATCCCCGACCCGAAGCGCGATCACCTTTACCTCGTCGACGAAGCCACCGTTCCGCGCCATGCCGCGCCTGCACCGCCCGTTGCGCCGCCGCCGCTCTTCGAACAATCGACGAAGCTCGCCGCCCCCAAGCCCATCTCGGCTACGAGGCAACCTGTGGAATCCTTACCGCTTCTCCGACGCCCCGTCTCGTTCGGAGGCCCGGGCATCGCCGCTGCCGACCTGAACCGTGACGGCTGGCCCGACCTCCTCGTGGCACAAGTCCCCGACTTTCCCGCCAGCATCTTCACCAATGACACCCAAGGCGGGTTTGCGCCCGATGCGGCTACAGCCGCAAGTCCCCTTCCGCCCCTGCCCACGCCCGATCCTGGAACCATCGTTCCGCCGCTGGGTCCCATGTCCCTCGGCCAACCCGATCCTGGCGGTCCCCTCCACCTCGTGGTTGGTGGCGCCGCCCTCCCCGGGCGGTTCCCCGAGGCCACCCCGACCCGCATCCTCCGCCTCACCGCGGGCGCGTGGGTCGAAGACACCACGAACACCGCTGCGCTCCGCGACGTTGGCCTTGTTCACGCCGCGGTCTGGGCCGATCTCGACGACGACGGCGATTCCGATCTGCTGCTTGCTGGAGAGTGGGCTCCCATTCGCGCCTTCCGCTCTGATCGCGGCCGACTCGTCGATACTGGCGCGGCCTGGGGTTTCGACGATTACCGCGGCCTCTGGCTGGGTCTCACCGTCGCCGACCTCGACGCCGATGGCCGCCTCGATGTCATCGCCGGAAACTGGGGACTGAATTCTTCCCTCACCGCGTCACCCCAGCAGCCTGCCGCGCTCGTTTTCGGCGACCTGCTCGGCCGCGAAACCATCGATGTGCTCGACGCCGAGTGGGATCCCCTCCGGAACCGGCTCGCGCCCCGCCGTCGCCTCGACGAACTCGAAACGGCCCTGCCTCCGATCCGCGCGTTGTTTCCCACCCACCGCGCCTTTGTCGACGCCTCGATCGACCAGGTCATCCGCGCGTTCGGTCACGACACCCGCCGCCTCACGATCACGACCCTCGCCTCCACGGTGTTCCTCCAGCGCGGCGACCGGTTCGAAGCCCACCCGCTTCCCGATGAAGCCCAGGTCGCCCCGGTCTTTGGCGTCCAGGCCGCGGATTTCGACGGCGACGGTCACCTCGACCTTGTACTGGCCCAGAACTGCACCGACCTGCCTTGGCCGGAACCGCCGCTCGCCTCCGGCCAGGGACTCCTCCTCCGCGGAATGGGCGGAGGCGCCCTGGAACCGATGCCTGCCACCCGGTCCGGTATCCGCCTCGACGGCGACCAGCGCGGCCTCGCCATCGCCGACTTCAATCAGGACGGCCGCCTCGACCTCGCCATCGGCCGACCTTCCGCCGCGCCCGCCGTTTTCCTCAATCGCCTCGGACGCCCCGGACTCCCCATTCGGCTGCTCGGTCCCGCCGCGAATCCGCACGCCTGGGGCGCCACTCTCCGGCTGCGGAATTCAAGCGGCATCGGGCCTGCCATTCCGCTGCTCGGCGGATCTGGGTGGTGGTCGATCAGTCACCCGGAAACGATGGTCCCGATTCCAGCCGGCTCGACGGACCATCGCCTCGAAGTCCACTGGCCAAGCGGGGCGTCGACTTCCCACCCAGTCCCCTCAGTGCAACCCGGCCAACGTCTCGTCTTGCGGCACGACGGTGGAACCATTCCCGACTGACCTTGCAGGGGATCAGTTCGAAACGCTTTGACCGCCTCCAAAATGGTCATTCCCCAATACCTGTCTCGCTTTGGCCGGGCAACGCCCGGCAAGGAAATCGCGCAGGCGTGGCCTGGGGACGTCATTCCCAATCGCGGAGCACCCACATGGATCCTCCCGAAGCCGGATAACCGGACGTCAAGGTGTCAGCGAGTCCACGCGTGAATCGCCGCTTCCGTATTCACCGGAATCGTGACATTGACGTCGGCGAACGCCGGATTGCCTGAAGCGACATTGATTTCGGCAGCGAAGGTTCGACTCGGGCCGTTCTGCGGTGTTACCGCGACCTCAATCGGGACGTTTCCGACAAAGTTCCGCGCCTGCACCCGGATCACTTGGTTGGTATTCGATCCGGTTGGGAGCAGCACGACGACGGATGAATTGGTACCTTCAGGGATGTCACGCCCCGCCGCCCGAGTGATGTCCAGCCGGGCGGCCTCCTCGGGGAAGACCACGAGAACTTTGCCATAGCTTGCGGAAGCTCCTTCCGGAGAAACGGTGAACCGCGCCGATTGATAATCCAAGGCATCAATCCGAATACGCCCGCTCCCCCCGCCGGATACGTCGAGTGTGCTGCCCGACGATAGGACCCGCGACGCGACCAACCGGATTGCGCCCCCGCTCCCATGACCGGGAGCACCGAAGAGACCACGCGCGAGGATGCGCCCGTTGGGGCCAAACTCAATCTGCGTGCTGGACGCAATCAGAATCGCTCCGCCACCCCCTCCGCCACCACCAGAATTGCCTTGGGGAATGGTGCCGCCACCGCCTGAACCGCCAATCAGGGGAATAAGAAGCGGGCTCCCGTAGACCGCCCCGTGATTCGTCACCACAACCGGGGTGGCGGACGTGCCGAATGAGCCGCTTCCGACGCAGCCCGGGGAATTGTTGCAGGCCCCGCCAGCCCGGCCCCCGCCTGGGCCCTGGCCATCGCCCGCAGGCAGACTGGCGGTCGCCGGGCCTCCTCCATTGAAACCCCCAGGGCCGCCCAGCCCACCCGCCAACGAACTACCGGGACTGCCGCTCACGTCCAATGTCCCGTTGATGAACACGTTGCTCGTGGCCATGAGGTAGACCGGTGTGTTCAGCGCGTTCGGCGTGAATCGGACCGTGGCACTCTGTCCGATCGAGATGCTCGTGCAGTGGAATACTCCGCTCGGCGGCACGGCCAGATTCGTGGTGATACCGGCAGTGATGATCAGAGCGCCATACGACCCATCGCTGCCTGAATCAAATCCCTGCCCCAGCAGATTCAGGGGCGCCCCAGAGATCAACCCGAGGGTGATGAGCTCTTTCGAGCGGCGGTGAATCCAATCGGCGACCGGTTTGAGCACGGTTTTCATAAGGAATGAAGTCAGCTGATCGCATTCTGCATCTAAATTACGGAGGGGATGGCGATGGATTCGTCGGGATTGTGATCGTCAAGGACGGGTGCGCCACCACACTGCCACGCGATACCCCGAGCTGCTGCCTCGGCAGGACAATCGAAACGGGCGGCCGTGCATGCGTGGATGCTCGAGTGACTCCCGGCTCGATTCGCGGCAATACCATGGACACCGGCGGTCGGGCCACGGTGGATGCCCGAACCAGCCCAGGTTGGGCCCTCGGCAGGACAAGGGATAGAGGCGGTGCGACAACGTGGCCTTTGATCGGCTGTGAATTCGCGTCGAGCGGATCACTCAACCCGGCAAATTCAGCGCCGTCCGACCAACCATCCGCATCCGTATCGGCCGAGAGTGGCTGGGTGCCAAATCGATACTCGACCGCTGCGGACAACCCGTCGGTGTCCTCATCTTCATCCCCGTCGCGAATGCCGTCGCCATCGCTGTCGGCCCGGTTCGGATCGGTCGCGAATAGAATCTCGGCCGCGTTCGGCAGTACGTCGTTGTCGAAATCCTCAAGGCGATCGGGGACTCCATCGTTGTCGGTGTCGGTCTTCGTCGGGTCCAGGCCCAGACTCGGCTCCAGTTCGTCCGGAAGTCCGTCGCTGTCGTTGTCCTGGGGGCTGTAGATCCGGAAGCTCCATGTGAAGGGCGTGCTGATGACGTTGCCGGCGCGATCCGCAGCCGGCGGGCGGATGGACGCCTGATACAGGCCGGGGGCCAACTCGGCCGGGACAACCAACACTGCCGCATGGATGCTATCGCGATACGAAACTGTACCGCCTGCAACGGGTTGGTCATCGGCGGTGCCCGCACTTCCGTCGCCGCCCGCCCGGACCAAGGTAAAGCTCCCGGTACTCAAGCTGCCCGGATCCATGGTCTCCGAGAAGATCGCCACCACCGTGTCTCTGGGCGCCGCCAGGCTACCACCCACCGGGTCCACCCGGCGGACGCGCGGCGGAGTGCCATCCTCGACCAGGTTGACCACCAGATCTTCGCTCCAGGCACTGTTGCCGCCCGTGTCGGACGCCCGTGCCCTCAGCGAGAACGAATTCTTCCCCGCCTGCCGCCGAGGTGTGAGGAACCGAAGTTCGAACGGGAAATTTCCGTCCGTACCCACGGATTCGCCGTCCAGATAGAACTCCACATTCCGCACCTGAATGTCGTCCGTCACCACGGCCTCGACCGAGGTGAGCTTGGCTTCGTCCACGCGTGGGGGATTCACCGGGAAAGCCGGCGCCAAGCGGATACTGGGCGCCCGACCCTGGGAGTCGTAGGCGAGATAGTTGATCACCTGCAGGCCCGCCGGGCTGTCCGCGACGTAGGCGAGTCCGTTGTAGATCGTGACGGAGCGCGCCTGCCCCGGGGTGACGAAACGAGTCATGAACTCGTTGACCTGGCTGGGGTCGGCCACGTTGTAGAGTGAAACGTCCTCGGGCCCAATGTTCCCCTGGAAATCGTTGACCGCGGCAACGGCGAGTCCCGATCCGTTGGGTGCCACCTGCCTCCATCCAAATTGAGGTGTGACGCCCGCTTGCACCAGAATTGGCCGCGTCGGGTCGGTCAGGTCAAAGGTATTGTAACCTCGATTGTGCACCACGTAGAGAACCGGGTAGAGAATCCCGCTGCCCGCGACGACGCGAGTGGCCCCGGACGACGCCACGGGTGAATCCACTGAGGCAACCCTTTCGAAAGCCCCGTCGCGCAGCGACAACACGTGCACCTTGTTCGCGGTGATGGCGTAGACTTCTTCCCCGCTGAGAACCAGATCCTCCACAGTGCCCGGCAAATCGTACACGCTGCCCAACGTCGCACCCGACGGCATGTCCACAGCAAACACCTGGCCGCTGGATCCATAGAAGGCGACCGGCCCAGCCACCGCCACCGACGTCGCCACACCCAAATTGATCTGCCG
>CAZYJB010000193.1:0-7128 GCA_964647675.1 uncultured Verrucomicrobiota bacterium
AAGTGCACGGAGCGATGTTTGGGGCCGGCCGGGATGGCGTGGCTCGACGTGCGGTTCCGCAGTGGATGGACAGCCATGAAGTTCCAAATTCGTAGCGGTGGAATCCGGGGTGGCGGCGGTGACGCGTCGGGCGTCGCCGGTAGCCGAGGGCCTTCTCGGAGTCGGGATCGAGGACGCGGTCGCGACCGTGCCGGCCAGGTGGCGTGGCCGGTGGACGCAGGGCCAGGTCGAGGACCCGGTCCAGCTCCTGGAGCGGGCGGCGACGGGGCGGGGTCCTTTCACCTCCTCGTGAATGTGCAAGAGACGGAACGCCGTCGGATTGCGCGCGAGCTTCACGACGAAATCGGCCAGGCCCTGACGGTGATCCAGCTGAATCTCCAGGCTGTGCTGCGGTCGAGGGAGACCGCCGGTGCCGAAGCGCGGCTGGAGGAGAGCCTGGCGGTGGTGGATCGCGTTCTCGAACAGGTGCGCGACATCTCGCTCGAGTTGCGACCGTCGATGCTCGACGAGTTGGGGCTCGAGCCGGCGTTGTCCTGGTACATCACGCGCCACGCCTCCCTGGCCGGACTGCGCGCGCGGTTCGAGATGGATCCCGTCGAAGGGCGCCTCGAACCCGCCCTCGAGACGGAGTGTTTCCGCATCGTGCAGGAGGCACTCACAAACGTGGTGCGGCACGCCCAGGCGGGCGAGGTGGCCGTGGAGGTCAGGATCCGCGACGGGCGGTTGACCCTGAGCGTTCGTGACGACGGCATCGGCTTCGACGTCGCGGCGGAGCACGACCGCGCGGTGCGAGGCGCGAGTCTGGGCCTGTTGAGCATGCAGGAACGTGCCATGATCTCGGGAGGCGAACTGGAGTTTCATTCCACCCGGGGCGGGGGCACGGAAGTGACGGCCTGGTTCCCATTGGGCGGACCGGGAGGGAGCCGGGAGTTGGACCGGTGATGAACAGGCTCCAGAAGCCCATCCGGCTCATCCTGGCCGACGATCACACCCTGGTACGCGCGGGAATCCGGGCGCTGCTGGAGAAGCTGACCTGGGTGGAGGTCCTGCACGAGGCGGGGGACGGGCACGAAGTTCTCGAGCTGGCGCACCGGCTTCGTCCCGATGTCGTGCTCATGGACATCGGGATGCCCGGTCTCAATGGACTGGACGCGGCGGCGCGGTTGACCGCCGAGCTTCCCGACGTACGGGTTGTCATCCTCTCCATGCATCAGAACGAGGAGTATGTCTGGCGCGCGCTCCGGGTCGGCGTCGCCGGGTATGTGCTGAAGCAGGCGGCGACCGCCGAGCTGGCGCTGGCACTGGAACGCGTCGCGCGCGGAGAGATTTTCCTCAGCGGCGGCATCACGTCGCGCCGGCCGGGGATACCGCCGACACAGACTGCGGGTACGGTTCGGAGCGGTTCGCTGGAGCGGCTGACGCCGCGGCAGCGCGAAGTGCTTCAGCTCATCGCTGAGGGGCACAACACCAAGCGCATTGCCGCCACGCTGAAAGTCAGTCCCAAGACGGTCGAGTACCACCGCCTGCGGCTTATGAAGTCCCTCCACGTGCATGACGTGCCCGGGTTGGTCCGGTTCGCCATCCGGGTCGGCGTGGTGGGAGCCGAACATTGACCCGATGTCGGCGCCGGCGCCCGTGGGGCGCGATCACGGCGCCGCGAGGGTGTCTCCCGCCGAAACCTCCACGGCCTCGATCGCGGTGCCGAGCAGGCGCCGCGCGCTTTCAGGCAAGGTCCTCATCCAGGCGTGTGCGGCGTCCGGTTCCTCGGTCGTCCAGCTGGCCAGCAAGGTCGGCAGATGCTGTGTGAAGGCACGTGATTCGACGGCGTCCCAGGCGGGGGTCGCCCAACGTTGGAGCAGGGAAACGACGGCGCGCAACCGGCCAGGTCCGGGCGCGAGACGCTGAAGGGTGAGCCGCGAGGCGGTCACGGGGTCCGTCTCCGCCAACGCGATGGCCACGGTTTCGACCATCTGCTGTTGCAGGTCGCGATCCGGGATCTGGAGGGCCCACTGTTCCGCAGCCATCGGGTTGCCGGGAGCCCACTGGCTGGCGGCGTGCAGCAGGAGTGCGTCGCGTTCCGCTCCCGAACCGAGCGGCGCGATGAGTTCCAGGGCGGCGAGCGGTTCGGACCGCGCCATCTCGTAAGCGAGATCGACCGTGGCGCCTGCGCGGGTCGGGCCGGGAGGCAGGGTGTTCACCCAGGCCATGGCCGCCGCGGTGTCGGAGGCGCCCCAGGCCGTGGCGACGAGGCGGATGAGCGTCGCGGTATCGGGCGTGCTGGGAAGCGCGGCTGCCCACGAGGCGGCCTCCGGCGCGTCCACTTCCACCCAGCGCCGGAGGAGGCGGTCACGGAGGCCGGCATCGGCGGAGTACGCTCCGTCCAAGAGGAGCTCAAGGGTCCCGGCGATGGTGGCCGGGTCCACCTGCGCGGCGGCTGCCTCGAGCGCCTCCTCGTCCCAGCCAACCTCGACCCCCGCGTGGGTGGCCTGATCGGGTTGCGGGTCACCGGCCTCCCAGCCGGCGCCGAGAGCGGGATGTGTGGACGGTGGAGCCGCCACGAAGAGCTGTTCCGCGCGCGGCGACGCATCTGCTCCAGGAACCTGGTGGGCCGGAATCGGCGGGTGATCGCCAGTCGCGGCATGCCGACCGCCTCGGACGGCGAGGACCAGCGTGGCTGCGAGCACGAGGCCCGCGGCAATGGGGGGAGAGGCGATTCGACGCCCACTGTGGTCCGGGTGGGTGCGACGGGCGGTCGCCGGGCGGGACCCGGCGGCAACGGCACTGCGGGACATGGGGATGACTGGGATCGGCGAGGCGGAATCAGGGCGTGGCTGTGACATTCGAGAAGGTGCTTCGATTCACCGTGGAGCTGGTGCCGGAGGCCACGGCGATGCCCATCTGGATGTTGGAGGCCATCGTGACGCTGCTGGTGCCCTCCTGAACCCAGGTCGTCCCGTTGGTGGAGGAGGAAGCCGTGAACGTGTTTCCGGAGCGGACGATCCGCAGCCAGACATTCGGCGGAGTGCGGGTTGTGGAACCCGAGGTGACGGAAGCGCCGGTGGTGGACCCGCCGGTCGTGCTGCGGATGAGCCGTCGGACCAGTCCATCGGGAGAGAGTCCGAGGAAGACGTGACGCGAGCCAGCGGTGAGGGATTCCCGGATCATGACTCCGATGCGGGCGCCGCTGGAGGTGTTTTGCAGGGAGGACAGGCGCGCCACGATTTGTCCGTCGCCGGTGAGGGGCTGGTAGAGGAAGCGGAAGTTGTCCGCCGATCCGCTGAGGTTCCCGGCGCCGGCGACGGTGAAGGTGCCGCTGGCGTAACTGGTCGTGGCCCCGGGCAGGGTGGTGAGCGAACCCAGGTCCTGCGCGCGCCACGGGGCGGGAAGGGCGTTGACCTGAACCACGGTGGTGGCGGAAGTCAGGGTCTTGCCCGAGCCGTAGACCAGTTGGGCGGAGAGGTTGTAGGTACCCGCGGCAACCGGGGTCCAGGTGAAGACGAAGGGCACCGTGTAGTCCTCACTCAGCAGGGTTGTCCCGTTGAAGAACCGCACGCGCGACAAGGTGTTGCCGTTGGCGGTCACGGAGGCGGTGAGCGGAAAGGTCGCGGGTGCGACGTAGGACATGCCGGCGGCGGGCGAGGACAGGACGATCGTCGGCAGGACCGCGTTTACCGAGATCGTGCGGGCGGGAGTGGAGACCGTTTTGGCGGAGCCGTAGACGAGTTGGGCGGAGACGTTGTAGGTGCCGGCCTGGACCGGGCTCCAAGTGTAGGAGAAGGGCGCGGTGTAATCCTCGGTGAGCAACGTCGAGCCGTTGTAGAAGCGCACGCGGGAGAGCGTGTTGCCGTTCGCGTTGACGCTGGCGGTGAGGGAGACGGAGGCGGGCGCCGTGTAGGACGCGCCGATGGTCGGCGACGTCAGCGTGATGGTCGGCGTGGCCGTCTGGGAAGTCACCGCGACGGTGCGCACCGGAGTGGAGACAGTGCTACCGGCCCCGTAGACGACCTGGGCGGAAATGCTGTGCGTGCCGGCCGGGACCGCGCTCCACGTATACGAGTAGGGAGAGGAGGTGTCCTCGGCGAGCAGCGTGGAGCCGTTGAAGAACCGCACGCGCGAGATGGTAGAGCCATTGGCGTTGACGTTGGCGGCAAGGGGAATGGAGGCCGGGGCCGCATAGCTTGCGCCGGCCGCGGGCGAGGAGAAGCTGACGGTGGGAACGCCGCCCCCGACGCTGATCGTGCGGACCGGGGTAGAGACGGTCTCGCCCGCGCCATAGACGACCTGCGCGGAGAGGTTGTAGGAGCCGCCCGGGACCCCGATCCAAGTGAAGGAGAAGGGCGCGGTATAGTCCTCCGAGAGCAGGGTCGTTCCGTTATAGAACCGTACTCGCGAGATGTTGTTTCCGTTGGCGGTAACGGTGGCACCCAGCCCGATGCTGGCCGGCGCGAGGAACGAGGCCCCGACCGTGGGCGAAGTTAACGTGATGCTGGGTTCGATGCCGCTCGGTTCGGCGGTCACGGTGACCGTCACCTCGGCGGTGGAGAGCGTGCTTTCGTCGTCGAGGGTGGCCACTGCGGTGAGCGCATAGGTGCCGGGGCCGACGGCGGTCCAATTGAACTCGAAGGGTTCGACGATCACCTCGGCGATCAGCGTGGAGCCGTTGAAGAACTGCACACGGGCCACGGTCTTCTCCCCGGCGTCGACGCTCGCCGCGAGCGGAATCACCGCGGGTGCGGTGTAGGAGGATCCGGCGGCCGGTGAGAACAGGGAGATGTCGGCGGGGCTCCCGATCACCTCACCTCCGTCCCCGGTCAGCGCGTGCACCAGTTCGTCGGAGTAAGGACTCTCGGCGCCCAGGGCATCCGAGGCGGTCACCGCGAAGTAGTAGGTCCGCCCTTCGAGCAGCCCGGGCACCACTCCCGTGGTGACGTTCCCGAAGGGCACCGCGCCGTTGTAGGTGCGACTGCTGGTACCGTAATAGACCGTGTACCGCACCGGATCGCCGCTCGAGCTGGCGTTCCACTCGAGTTCCACATCGCGTTGGGCATGGGCCGACAACGCGACGAAGGCGAGGCAGGCTCCAAGGCGCGCAAGGTGGCGCCACGCGGTTCGCAGACGGCGGTCGGGAAGCTCACCGCGCCCGGTTGAAGGGCGAAGGGTCGATGCTTCCTGCATCCCATCCGCACGGGTTTCGTCGCACTTCCTTGTCTCTCCTCGTGACTGAATCCTTTCACCAGCAACAACTCGCATGCATATCGTTACGACGGGCCAGCGTGCTTCGCGACGAGGGCATTCCCGGGGCAACCAAGGGTTTTCCTAGGTCAAGGGAGGAACGCGGATGCCGCGGGTCCCGCCCGTGTGGAAAAATCCGTGGCGGCTTCGCGGGCGAGGCGGGGACCCCCTCAAAAAAAAATCGCTCTGACGCAGGGGGCGAACGGACTTGAGCCCGATGTCGGCCGCTCGAGGGTGGGGATTTGCAGGGATCCACCGCCTCGATCAGGCCCTGGTCGAGCAGGCGTCGGCCCTCGGTCGGTACCGTGGCCAGGGTGCGCGCACCCGAGCGAGGTTGCCCGGATCACGGGATCACAGCGTCCGCATCATCGTTCTCCGCGCGATTCCCGTCGGCGCTGTTGGAGAATGAACGCGGGGCCACAGGGAAGTTTCTTCGCGAGAGCGGACTCCGGATCGACCACTCGCCAGAAGGGCGCGACCTCGTCGGGCGAAGCGCCGGCCTGGAGTTGTTCCCACGACGCCTCGGACGCGATGCGCAGGAAGATGCCGGTGGTCAGCGGGCAGGTGTGATCCGCGTCGAGAGAGGCGGCGAGGTCTTCGCGCAGGCTCTTGACGGTGCGCGTGGTGCCGCGGGGCACCCGGCGGAGGTACTCGTCCACGATCTTGGGCGAGGCAATGAGCATGCGGCAGCCCTCGGGAAGATCCGAGAAGGCGCGGTCGAGGCGGAAGACTTCCGGGGGCTTGGAGTCCCGGACCTTGTCGGTCCACGAACGGCGGGAAGCGAGCCGGCGAGGCGCTCCGGCTTTGGAGGGGGTGGTGGTGCGACGGGCGGATCGCGCCTTCGCGGGGCGTTTCGCTTTCGGGCCGGGTTTCGAGGTAGGAGCTTTCATGATCGGGAACGCATTGTGGTTCAGCCGAAAATTGTGGGCGTTCCCTACCATGAATCGACGGAGAGCGCGATCTGTCGGGAGGCCTTTGAAACGGGAAAAGCCGGGGAGAGTCGGGAGTCGGTCGACATGGTTCGAGCGTCGCTGGGCGTCGGGGTCGAGTGCTGAACCCGGTCCCCGGAGCCGGGTCAAAAGGGGTGGGATCAGGTGTCAAATGGTTGCTGGGAAGCCTGTTGAAGCCTTGCCGTCGATCCCATGAAAACCATGGTTTGAGGCATCTTTCTGGGGGTTGTTTGCAAATTCCCGTGGACAATTGCTGTCACGGCCTTGCTGAATACCCGCCGCTCACCTCGGTCAACACCAACCCAATCCATGCACCAACCAAACAAGCCGCGAGGCCAGCGCACGCTGGCTCCGTGGGTTATGGCGCTCCTGGTCGCCCTCGGCGCGACGGCAGCCCAAGCCCAACAGAACGTCCTACAGCCGAGTGACAAGATTCTTGCGTCGTCACCCAACAGCCCCGGCTCGGAGGGCGTGGCCAATGCGATCGACGGCAAGCCCACGAAGTACCTGAACTTCGACACGCGCACCGACGGCAAACCCTCCGGGTTTGTCGTGACGCCGTCGGTCGGAGTCACGCGCGTGGTGGGCGTGGCCATGCAGTCGGCCAATGACGCTCCGGAGCGCGATCCGAAGATCGTGACGATCGAGGGTTCGAATGACGACACGGTGGCGGATTTCGCCTCCGGCACGTGGGAGCAGATCGTTCGGCTGGACAATGTGCCCGCCTACACGGCGCGGTTCCAGACCCAGACGATCTTCTTCGACAACTTCAAACCCTATAAGCACTACCGCTTCACCGTGGTGGAGACGCAGACGGTGAACGGCTGCTGCTTCCAGATCGCCGAAGTGCAGTTGCTCGGCGGACTGCTGCCGCAGGACGTCACCCAGCCCGGCGACCCGCTGATTGCGTCGTCGCCCAACAGCCCGGGCTCTGAAGGCGTGGCCA
>CAZYJB010000194.1:0-7122 GCA_964647675.1 uncultured Verrucomicrobiota bacterium
GACCCGCAGAGAAAACAGCCCCGAGGCCCCGCGGGGCCTCGGTTGGCCGCAGTCGATTTCCCGACCCCGATCCTGAACGGGGTGGGTAGTTCCTCCCAGAAATCCAACACCGCATGAACCAAACTGATTCCATGAAACCCAATCCCATCGTTCCAAGGATCTCGCCATGCACCCTCGGTAATCTGATCCGGCGAAGCATCGTAGCGTTATCTCCGCTGTCCCACCCCGTGGCCGCCACCGTCCTTGCGGCCCTGCTGGGTCTGCTTTGCGCTGCAATAGTCCGAGATGCCGGTCTAACGGGCTTGGGGGCCGCTCTGGTGATTGGCCTCACCGCCGTACCCATCCTGGGTTTCCTTGCCACGTGCATTGGCATGCTGCTGCTCCTCGATTCGTTTGAACGGCGTTGGGTCGCGAGGCTCGACCGTGTTTTCCCCCGGGGTTCCCTTCCCGACCATGGTTGCACATCGAAGTCGGGAGCCAGTGAGGCCCCAACACATGCAGGTGGCTTCGAGGGTTCGCCTCCCAGGGCCGTTGCTGATCATCCGGGGATCCAAGGCGATCCGTCCTCAAGCCTGCTCTGGGGCAGTTCGATCGAACACGTCGGCGCGCCGGTGGTTCTACCTCGGGTGATCCTTGCGAGTGGGGTGCTCCAAGTCGTGCACTCCTATGTTTCGAGGTTTCTGACAGAGTTCGGAGGGGCCAACGAGACTGGGGGCCTTCTGGTCGGGACCTACGAGGCCTCGGGTGACGACGGTCGGGCTTGCTTCCGAATCACCGGGTTCATCGAGGCGGGACCAAAGGCGGAATTCACCCCGAGCAGTGTGCTGTTCGACGCCGAGCACCAGGCGGAAGTGTTGTCGGCGCTGCAGTTGGCAAATCCTCGGCTCAGTATCCTGGGTTGTGTGCACCGGCATCCCGGGTCCCTGGACGTCTGCAGTAATGGTGACGCGGTCACGGACCGGGAGGCAGTCTTGGACTCTGATACGAAGGAGCTCGTGTTTGGCATTATCACGATCAACAACGCCAGCCAGGATCCAACCAGCGTTCGGGTCGGGAATCTGAAGATCGATTTCTTCATCATGTCCGAGGCCACCGGGTTCGCATACGTGAAGCTCCTTCCAGAACTCGGCGAATTGCCCCTGAGCGAGGTGTCGCCCGCGTTATTCGCGCTGGCCCGTGCCCGGGGTTGTGCGGTGGCGGCGGACCTCGGAGTGCTGAGGCGTTTGCAGGGTCTTCGGGAGGTTTCGATTCAACTGGCTGGTCAGGACGAGGGTGGGGCAGTCCTCATTCGTGCACGTGACAATCTCGCGCGTGCAGACTTGGTGTTGATCGCAAGAGCAGACGGGAGCCAGCGCTTGGTCGTAACACCTGATGGCGAACCGACGGCGGAGTTGCGCGGGCCGTGGGAGGATCCCAGGTTGGGTTCGCATGTCTGGTTGAGCCATTTGTTCCTGCTCGTGCGGGGCCGGGTTGCTGCGCCCCAGAATGGCAAAGTGCATTTCCGTCGCCATCACGCGTGGTGGCAGGGGGATCGTCGACGGTTGCTCCTCGAAATCCAAGCGATGCAAGAGCGCCACGGTGACCGGGCACGCCTCGACCGGCGCGGCGATACGCTCTACTGGCGGACTGAGGTGCACGAGAGTGGTCGAACGCTTCCGGTCGAGATCATCTACCCGGATACGTATCCGGCGTTCCCACCTGAGATTCACAGCGCAACGGACCTCCCGCCATCCCCCCATCGGTTGGGCCTCCGGGTGCTGTGCTGGACCAACTCGTTCTCCTCGTCGTCGGACTGGAACCCGGGGCGGGACACTGCGGCCATTTGTGTCGTCGCGGCTCAGCGCTGGTTCGCCGCCTTTCTGGTCTACCGCACGACCGGCATCTGGCCGGAGGAGGCAAACCACTGAGTGGCTCTCGCCTCGTACCGGAGTACGGGGCAGTTCGAAGAAACAACAAACAAGGAAAGGTACAGACCATGGGACAACATGATCCCGAGTTCGCCGCACTCGAACCCAAGCGGGCAAAGGAACTTGAACTGCTGATCAACCAGGCCGCACAGAATAAGGCTGTCCTGGTGGTGGACCCCGATCAGGGGATCCAAGGAATGAGGCCGGTGGATTCCCTTGGAGCTGACACCAACGTCAATGGCTTGGTCCGGTTCAACCGGCATTACCGCCGACCGCGGCTGGAATAGAATGCTGACCTATTGACGACACCGGGCGCCTGCCAGGGAGTGGGCGCCCGACGTTTCCCGCTTCGAACAAACCAAAGTTCCTAATCTTGATTTTGTGAAAGACGACATCTATTTCCGACGCACGACTGGCTTGCTCCGGCCCGAAATCCTCAGGTCAAAGCGGGTCATCAACATTGGAGCAGGCTCCGGGGGCTCGCGCGTGGACGAGGAACTCGGCCGCGTTGGCGTCGAACTGTGGTTGGTGGATCGGCCGGATGAGGTATTGGAGGAGCACAACATCATCCGGCATGTCCTCGGGTATGAGTCGCTGGGGAGGCCGAAGAACTGGGAGATGGCTCGCCACATCGGGAACCTCAACCCATCAGCGCGCGTCCATCCCATCGACATGGACGTGGCGAACTCGGCTGAGGACTTTGCACGCCTGGTTGACGAGGTGAATCCGCATCTACTGCTGGCCTCCACGGACAACCTGGAGAGCAAGTTCGTGATCGATCAGGTGGCTCGGTCGCGGGGAATCCCTGTCGTCGGGGCCGCAGTCTACGACGGTGGGGTGGGTGGCGAGGTGTACATCACCAGACCCGGGGAAGCCTGCTACGGGTGCATTTCGGCGCACTTGCGGATCGAAGACGCACGTCCCCACCAGAAGCGGTCGATCGACTACAACAACCTCGATGTCGACGAGATTCGCTCAACCTGCGCCTTGAACTTGGATATCGCCCAGGTTGCGTTGTTGCATTCGAGAATCTCCCTCCAGTTGCTTATGGGGGAGCAGGCCGATCTCGTGAGCCTTCCACCGGAGACGAATCTCGTCGTGTTCGCCAATCGGCGGATTCCGGGCGTGATGGATCAATCCTTGTCCGCGGCATTTTTTCACCTCGCGAGACGCCCAGAGTGCCTCTTGTGCGCGCCGCGATCGGTCCCGGACGCTGATTCCGTCCTGCCGGCGGACGTGGCCGAGCTTTTGGGAGAGGCGATTCCGGAGGACGCACGCACCTGACACGCCTGCTGACGCTGCATGATCTTCGATTGGATCGACAAGGTGGTCGGTTGGATTGTCCGGCGCCTTTTCGGCGCCACCTGGACGGTTGGTCCGTTCGTCTCTGAGGTCCAGCAAGAGTCGGTTCCCCTCAGCCACACCCTGGTAGCTGGTTCGACTTGCACGTGGGTCGAATTCGGCGCGGTGCGACCGCTGCTGTCTTTCGCTTGGCCGCCCGCTTTGAGAGCCGGCGTTCGGCGAGACGGGAAGCACGAGTGGCTGGACGCGTCAGTGGAGGAATTCACGGCGTCGCAAGGCTGCCGGGAATTCCGAGTGCGCGTTTCGATTCCGCCAGACTCGGTTGCGGAGCTAGGGCAGGTGGTGGTCGGTTTGTGGATGACCGAGCAGGAGGAGCCGGTAGCCATGGCGGTGGCGACGGTGGTGGTCCCAGGGGATCTCGTCCGGCAGTTCACTGGTTGGCGCTGGACCACCACAGGGCGGTACCAGGGGCGGGAGGCGACGGGCACCCAGTTTCACGACGCCATCGAGGAACTCGCGTTCGATGTCACCGTCGATGTGGATGATGGCGATCACCGAACGCTACTGACGGACCACATTCGGCACCTCGAAATCCGTTTGGTGCCAAGCGGAAGCCAAGGCCGAACCATCGTGTCCCGGCAGTGTGCGCTGCGGTCGGTCCGGACGACGGTGTGTTGCAGTGGATCGTTGTCGCGGGAGGACGTGAGGAATCTGGGCGCTGGGGGCTACGAGCTGTTCGTGTGGTACGCCGATGTCAGGTTGTCGAGCCAGTCGTTCCAAGTGACGCGCCTTGCCTTGCGGACCGCGGAAGTGCGGGCGGCGTACGAAAGGTCGGGCGTCGCGGCAGGGATAGAATGGCGCACGGTTGATCAGCGGGGGCGAGTCCAGCCCCTTGATGTGGTGGCCGAAGACTTCTTGCGAATCGTAGTCGCCATGCGCATCGAAGTTCCGGAGGTCGAACGCCTGCTCGGCGCCGTGGAGGTCCCTTTGCAGGTGCTGCTGGCGTCGGCAGTGTCACCGAAGCCAGCACTGTCCATTCGCGAGGAGGTGGCGCTGCGTAGCGGGGCCAACCCGGTGTGCATTGAGCTTTCCCTGGACTCGGCATGGTATGCCGCTGGTCCCGGGCGTTATCACCTACGGCTGGAGCTCGGGAATCGAGTCGTCGCCGAGACCGCGTTCGTTCACAAGACGCGCCAGACGCTCCGTGAGGAGAAGGCCGAGAGCATCTTCGAGTCGCTTCGGTTGTTGGATTTTCGACGCGTGGCCCGGCGAGACGGCGCTACCGCCGAGGTCGAGGAATACCATGAGGACGATGCCTCGCCCGAGGTCTGCATCTCGATCGCCGGGGAAGGCTTCGATGAGGATCACCCCGCGATTCGATGGCGGCTGACCCTGAACTGGAGGTGTCTGGAGTCCGGTGAGTCTACTGGGACGCAGGTCCTGCTGGAGGCTCGTGCGGGGCCGAACCATTACTCCCTGTCCTTGCCGCCCGGCGATGGGGCGAGCCGTTTGGCCCCTGGCACCTATGAGCTGAAGCTTCGAAAGCGTTCGAAGGTCTTGCGGACCGCC
Source organism: uncultured Verrucomicrobiota bacterium (assembly GCA_964647675.1). Classification (GTDB taxonomy): domain Bacteria; phylum Verrucomicrobiota; class Verrucomicrobiia; order Limisphaerales; family CAIMTB01; genus CAIMTB01. Next base: position 4,779 of record CAZYJB010000194.1, read on the forward strand.
AAGATCCGGGTCCTGTCGGTGGCCGAACTCGTCAACCGAACCCGGACGGCGGTGCTGGAGAGCGTCCGCGTTGAGGGTGCAAAGCTGTTTCTCCTCGCGGCTGGCGCGCGGTTCGAAAGCGACGTGGTTGCCCACTCCACCGACTTCATTGTCCCAGAGTTCCGATTGGTGGCATCAGGCTTCAACCGTTACGTCGACGAGGTCACCGCGGAGTTCAGCTTGGTCGTCCAAGCCGAAAGTACCGAGCGCGTCCTGCTGCAGCAGCCCATTCGGCTGCGTCGCGCGGGTCTTGATGTCAGCAACGTTCAGATCCTTTTCGCGGGAACCCGCCTCTCGCGACGGAGGGGGCCGGTCCGGCTGTGCGTCAACGTCGGGGATCGCGAGGTCGGACACTTGGACTTTGCAATTCTGGGCATCGAAGAATTCGCGTCGCGCGTCCGGGTGACCGATCTCGCGCTTAATGCGACGCTGCGGGACGGACAGGTTCTGGCCACGCCCCCGACCCTCCCCCGTGATCGAACCATCTCGATCGGACCCTCCTTCACCATCGAAACGGACGTGGTCGCCCCAAACGTCGCGATGGCAGCCCGCTTGGTCCTTTCGCAGGAGGGGCAATCGCTTGCAGCTGTCAGCTTCGAGATCGATCTGGGCGCGAAACGGCAAGTGCGGACGACCCGGACCGTTCCGGTTTCTGGCGTTTTCGCACCTGGCCGTGCGCTACTGGTGGCCGTCGAGATAGAGGGTGCGCGAAAGGCGTCGCTCTCGGTTCTCGTCCTCGACCGCCAAACCCTGACGAACTTCGAGGGCGCGCTGGTTGGCGAAGCAGCCGGTATCCCGATCGACCCGAGCGCCCACGCATCAACGCTTGCGCGGTTGGGGATCTGAGGAGCAGACAAGGTGAAGCGGTCATGAAATTCGAGCTCTACACCGATGCTGTGCTGACGCGGGACCTGCCGGAGCATCGGTTGCGCCGTGGAGACCTCGTAAAGCTCGTCGACCACCACGTCGCGCCCGACGGCGACGAAGGGTATTCGATCGAGGTTTTCAACGCCTTGGGGGAGACCCTCGCCGTCACGGCGGTGCCCGAAGGCGCTTTGGAACGGTTGCGCGAGGACGAAGTGCTCTGCGCGCGGGTCCTGGCGGCGTAGCCCCTCTGACGGTCGCGCTTTCGGGGGGCCTGAATCGTTCGCGGGGTTCTACCCTGCCGCTTCCTGGGGCTTGGGCACGGCGGTTTTCTCTTCCTTTGGCGGCATGGGGATCACCTTGCGTGAGCGTTGCTGCCGCTCGAATTCGCTGAGCGGCGGGATTTCGACGATGGCGTGCCGGGCGTAGGCTCGGTGGACGGCCTTGCTGTTGTGGCCGAGGGCCTGCTGGGCGAAGCGCTCGGGGTAGCCGCACTGCTTGGCGCGCTCGGCCCAGGCGTAGCGGTACGAATGCAGCGTGACGCCGTGGATGCCGAGGCCTTTGCAGCGTTGCTTGAATTCCGTGGCCCGATCCGCAGCTCGGACCCGGCGCAGGTAGGGGAAGAGCGGGCCGGAGGATGGAAGTTTTCGCAAGAAGCCGGCGACCTGTTCGTCGAAGCGGATGAGCGTGGGGGTGCCGGTTTTCCGCCGCGTGAACGTGATGAGTTCGGCGTCCCAGTCGATGTCTTCGGCGGTCAGGTTCGCGATGTCGCCTTGAGCGCCGCCAAGGTGCCAGCAGAGTTCGTAAAACGCCCGCCGCTCGGGGTTCGGCTCCCGGTTGACGATGGCGGAGTGTTCGTCGAATCGGATGGCGCGCTTCTCCTGGAACCGGATCGTGGGCCAGCGCCTCTTGGGCAGGACCGGCCAGGGGAGCCAGCTCATATCGACGGCGAAGTTCTGGATGCGACGGAGGAAGACGTTGGTTGAGACCGTGCCAGCCTCGAGGACACGGAGGAAATGTTCGGATCGGGTTTCGAGAACGGCGAGCTTCCGCAGAGAATCGAAGGCGTGGTCCTTTATCGCGATGAGCCAGCGAGCCAGCGTCGGGCCGTCCTTGTGCTTGCCCATTTCCTCCATGACGAACTGCCAGGTCCGCGTGCCGGCCGCGGGGTCACCGGCCTGCCAGTAGACGCGCGCCAGGTGCCGGTTGAAGGCGGGCGCGGCGTCGGCCTCGTTGCGGGCGGAGAGGAGGCGTTGGGCCTCGGCGGCGATGCGGGTGCCCAGACTCTCCTGGCGGCCGGTTTCGTTATCCTGACAATAGAAGACGCCGGTGCTGGGCCGGCGGTAGAGGCGGTATCGCAATTTCACGGTTACGCTCATGGTGTTGTGGGTAACGCGCGCGATCCTGACCGCGTGAGCGGGCTTTGGGCGGGGAGTGGGCG
>CAZYJB010000195.1:0-7116 GCA_964647675.1 uncultured Verrucomicrobiota bacterium
GCTGCACCCGCCAAAATCACCGGGAATCTCGTCCAGTTGCGAAAGTCGGGCTAGGCTCGCCGTTTCCAAAACCGGAGGGCACGGACCCCATCCCAGGCGTCCTCGAGGTCTCTCGACGGATCACAAAGCCATTCGCGCGTGAGTCCAAGCGCCGCCACGAAAACTGCGGCAGCCAATATCGCCGGAGCCAGGTGCCAGAGGTCCGTGTAACCCACCGCCAGGTGCACGCCGATGGCCGCCGCGAAGGCCGGGATCCCCGCCAGGAGAAAGGTCCACCACAACCACCGCGCGCCGCCCGCACAACCCCACTGCGCCGCCAGCCACACCGCCAGCCCATTCGCCAGTAACATGCCGCCCAGGCTCGCGCGATCATGCGCCACGAGCGCGATGAGCCGCGGATTCGCCGAGCGCAGCGCAGATACGCTGGTGCCCAGGAACTCCAGATCCTCGCGCACCAGGACGCGCGTGATGCCAATTCCCGCGATCACGACTCCGGCCGCCATCAGTCCCGCGCCCAGCAGGACCAGGAGCAGTTGACCCCATTGCCCGCGTCGCCAGGCCGCGGTGTCCTCCAGATCTGACCTCGGTGGTCGGCCTCCGGAACCGAGGCGCGCATAGAGCGTCAGCAGGAGAAACTGGAACAACACTCCCGTGACAAAGGCGTGGAAGGGATCGAGGTAACCGAACCCGAGAAACAGGAAGAAGCTGAAGAACCCCGTCACCGACGAGGACACCACCGTTACCTTCGCCCAGTGCGCTCCGCGCCGGACCCCGTGCCACGAGAGTCCGAGGTAAAGGATGCCGATGCTCACCATGGTGCCGGCCAGGGTGACGCGATCATGCGCCATGAACGGCAGGAGGCGCGGGTTGATCGCGGCCAATCCCTCGCGGGTGGTCGAGCAGAACACCTCGTCGTAGGGCAGCACCACGCGCGTCATGGCGATGCCCGAGGCGAGCATCCCTCCCGCCAGCATGCCCACCCCCAGCAGCGTCCCCCAAAACCACGCCCGCCGGGACGCCGCTTCGGGACGCGCAGGTTGACGGTCATTGCCTTCGCCACTGCTGTCCCATCCCGAGTAGAGAAGCGCGGCATTGATGCGCTTGGGCAACCCCGGTCCCGAGCTTAGAAGCCCGCGGTCCGCTACCACCAGGTCCGCGCCCGCCTCGCGCCACACCACCGCGGAACGCGGCGAATCCACGCCGGCCGCCACCAGCAGCGCCGACGGTCCCGCGCCCTCGCGCGCCAACCGCAGGCGGTCGCCGAGTTCGGCTGTCACAAGCCCACGGGAATCACCCGAACCCGGAGGGATATCGGCAGCTGATGAGACCCAAACCCCCTGAGCGCCGGCCCGGAGCGCCAACTGAAGTCGCTCCCTGAGAAACCCGACGTTCGATTCTGCGTCCACCTTCACCGTCACGGCGAGCGCCACCAAGGCACCACCGCCACCCTCCGCTCGGCGCACGAGCGCAACCACCTTCTCCAGAACCCCCTGCCATTCGGACTCCAAGGCGGTCTCCGGGACTTCCACGACAAACCCGGCGACGAGCGGAATCAACGCCATCACCCCGGCCGCCACGGTGTCGGGATCGCCCGGTGCGAGGCGGACCCACACCGGAACGGCGCCCGTCCGGCGCCGCGCCAAGAGCACGCACCACGCCTCCAGCGACTGCGGCACCGCGTCCTCGGGATCCGCACCAACGGAATGCACTTCGACCTGCGCCCGGTCGGCCCGCCGCACGAACGTGACCGGGCCGAGTTCGACGAATCCGACCCCAAAACGGTCCCACGCGCTCAGCGCAACGCCGGTGGGATCCAGGCGGCATCCCAGCCCGAGCGGAGTGGACCATCGCCGTCCCGCGACCGTCACGGCCAGCCGCGGATCCGGGGCCATGTGCCCAAAGAAGTCGAGGACGCGGGAGCCCAGCGGCATCGCTGCGAGCCCTGCCAATCCGCGCACGACCACCCGTGCCCCGTTACGTCCGGCAATCCGCTCCAGGAGCGGCTTCAGGATTGTCCGATAGCTCCAGTCCGGCATCCGGCCGCCAACCTAGCCCCGAGAACTCGGCGGGAGAAGCCCCCCGCCTCGTTCCAGGGGCGCACCAGTTTCCCTGCATCCGATCCGCGCGCGTGCTCGTTGAGGTCAGTGAATGCCGTTCTCCCGATCATCGATACCTATGAAATCCCGCCTCCTCCGTTTCGCGGGCGGCTCCGCCGCCCTGCTCACCGCTCTTACCACGTCGGCCTCCAGCCACCGCGAGGCCCCCGGCATCACGCACTCGCCCAAGCTCGACTGCACGGACTTCTACCTGTTCAACAGCTACGAGCCCGGGCGTGAAGGCTACGTCACGCTGGTCGCCAATTACGTTCCGCTTCAGGACGCCTACGGCGGTCCCAACTACTTCCAGCTGGACCAGAACGCCGTCTACGAGATCCACGTCGACAACTCGGGCGACGCGGTCGAGGACATCACGTTCCAGTTCCGGTTCCGCAACGCTTCGCGCGACATCAGCCTCCCCATCGGCCCCGCGGGCAACCAGCGCACCAACGCCGTTCCCGTGCTTGCGGTGGGACAAATCACCGCCGCCGATAACGCCGCTCTGAATGTCGACCAGACCTACCAGCTCAACATTCTCCGCGGACCCGGGCACACAGGCGAGGAAACCCCGGTCTTCAACAGCACCACCGGCCTGCGCGACTTCACCAAGCCGCAGGACTTCGTCGGCACCAAGACCTTCCCGGACTACGAGGCCTACGCAAACCGCTACCTCTACGAGATCTCGCTGCCGGGCACCGACAAGAAGGGCCGCGTTTTCGTCGGCCAGCGCAAGGACCCCTTCGTCGTCAACCTCGGCGAGACCTTCGATCTGGTGAACATCAGCACCAGCCCGCTGGGACCTGAGAACGCCAACAAGGATTCCCTCGCGTACAAGAACGTCACCGCGCTCTGTCTCGAGGTCCCCGTCGAGTTCCTGCGCACCAGCGCCGAGCAGCCGATCATCGGCGCCTGGTCGACCGCGAGTGTGACCAGCAAGGCGGCCAACGGTACCACCGCGTTCACCCAGGTCAGTCGCCTGTCCATGCCTCTCGTCAACGAGGTGGTCATTGGACTCAAGGACAAGGACAAGTTCAACGCGTCGCAGCCCAAGGACGACCTGCAGTTCGCCGACTACGTCACGCACCCGACGCTGCCCGTCATCCTCGAACTCCTCTACGGCGCGGCGGGGGTGAAGGCCCCGACGCAGTACCCGCGCAGCGACCTGCTCGCGGTGTTCGTCACCGGCGTCGACGGATTGAACAAGAACGGTTCCCTCGGCGAGATGCAGCGTCTGAATACCAGCATCGCCGCCACGCCACGCGACCAGCAGAAGAACATGGGCGTGCTCGCCGGCGACAACGCCGGGTTCCCGAATGGACGCCGCCCAGGCGATGATGTGGTCGACATGGCACTCCGTGTCGTGATGGGTGTCCTCCTGCCGGCCGATGTCGCGCCTTCTGGGAAACTCCCCTTCACCGACGGCGCGACGGTGAGTGCTGCGATGTTCCTCAACCGTTTCCCCTATCTGAACACACCCCTCGGCGGTTCTCCCAACGATCCCACGGTCATTATCACGCCTCAGGTCTCGCGCAGTGTGCAGGGTCCCTTCCAGTCCGTGCCCGGCACCTTCGACCCCGCCACGCGCACGCTGTCGGTCGACCAGCCGGCCGGCAACGGAAACGCAGGCTTCCTGCGACTGAAGTCCGATGCACAGGTGACGCTCGGAACGCCGCGCGCCACGGGAAATCAGATCCAGGTCCCGATCCAGTGACCCTCCCATGAGGCGGCTCCGGTTCCTGATGGACCGGAGCCGCCTTCCCATTTTCTCCCGTGCGGGAGGACGGCGGGTTTCGGATCGAATCAAACCCTTCCCGTGTGTGATTCGAAACCCGCCGCGAATCTCGGCCTCACCCTCGCAGCTCCCCAACATGAACCCCCTACCCGCCGCGGCTCTGATCGTCCTGGCTGCCCTCCATCCTGCCTCGGGTGGCACACCGCCAAGGCGGCAGGTGCCGGAGTCCGATTCCACGATCCTCCTCACCCTGCCGCGCACGTCGTTCGCCAGTGACGCACCGACCTCCTCGCGCACGCCGTCGACTTCCGATCCCACCTCCGCGGCCGACCCGCTCGAGACGATCCGCCACTGGATCACCCAGGCGCGGCGGGACGCCGACCCGCGGTGGCTCACGCGCGCCCAAGCCCGGCTCGACGCGCTTCCCGCGTCCGCGCAAGACGCGGCAGAGACGGAATACCTTCGCGCCGAGATTCTTCAGGGCCTCCATCAATTCCGCCCGGCGCTCTCGCACCTGGACCGGATCCTGGCCCGCCACCCGCGCCACGCCGGAGCCTGGCAGCTCAAGGCCTCGCTCCATCAGCTCCTCGGCGACTACGCCGCCGCGCGAAACTCGGTGCTTCAGCTCGCGCGCTGGGGTCCGGAGCTTCACGCGGCCACGACGGCCGCCGGGCTCGCCGGCATGACCACTGGCCCGATCGAAGCCGCCCATGCGCTCGTCTCCGTGATTCACCGACACCCAGGGGCGCCCTCGGAGACGCTCGCCTGGGCCTGGACGACCGTGGCCGAGATCAAATCCTTGCACGGGGATTCAGCCGGCGCGGAGTCAGGTTTCCAGCAGGCCCTGCAGCTCGAACCCGGCTCCACTTACACGCGCGGCGCCCTGGCCGACCTCCTGCTGGCGCAGCGCCGCCCCGCGGAAGCCGCCACGCTCCTCGAAGGCTCCAGCGCCGACACCCTGCGCATCCGCCTCGCCGAAGCCCTAACCGCCCTGCCTGGCCGTGATGCCGAACTCCAGCGGCTCGTCGCCGAGATCGACGAGGGCTTCGAGCTCTCGCGCGTGCGGGGCGATGCGCTGCACCAGCGCGAACAGGCGCGCTTCCAGTTGCGCGTGCGCCGGAATCCCGCCGAAGCACTCCGTCTCGCCACCTCGAACTGGGAAACGCAGCGCGAACCCGCGGATCTCCTGCTCTGGCTGGAGTCCGCCGATGCGGCGGCCGACACCTCCGCCTCGGAACGCGCCAAGGCCTGGGCCCAAACCCACCAACCCGTCGTCTGGCAGGCCTTCGTCTCCCGCCGCCTCTCGCAGTCCGCCCCCGCCGCCGTCTCCTCCCCGCGCCCCCGGCCATGAAACGCACTCTCGCCCCCTTCCTCCGCTGTCTCGCATTGCTGGCATGCCTCGCGGTGCCGCTGCACGCCCGAGCCCATCGACTCAGCGACAGTCTGCTGCGGCTTGAGCCCGCCGGAGATCACTGGTCCGGCTGCCTCGACCTCCCCCTGCGCGATCTCAGCCTGCTGGTCGAACTCGATCCCAACCGCGACGGCCAGATCACCTGGGGCGAGGTCCGCAACGCCCTTCCCGCCATCACCGCGCAACTCGAGCAGCATCTGCAGTTCCGACACGGCGAGCGAACTCTCGCGCTCTCCCAGCCCGACCTCGCCATCAGCCGCCTGGCCGGGGAACCCTGCGCGTCCATCGCCTTCCGCATCGACGCACCCGCCGCCACCGCGCTCGACGTGCGCTACTCCCTGTTGTTTGACCAGGACCCCGCGCACCGCGGACTGCTGCGGTTCCAGGACGGCGAACGCGTGGAAACACGCGTGTTCGGACCGGACGCCCCTGCGCATCGACTGGAGTCCGTCGCTCCCGGCAGCCCCGCCCGCACCGACCCCCGCGGGCAATGCCTGGCTGACTCATCTGCGTGAAGGGATCCACCACATTTGGATCGGCACCGATCACATCCTCTTCCTGCTCGCCCTGCTTCTCCCCGCCGTTCTCAGGCGTCACGATGATCAAGACAGGCAGCCAGGACGGGAACCTGGGCCGGCCGAGCGATTTCCCGCCGTGTTGAAGCGCGTGATCCAGCTCGTGACCGCCTTCACGCTCGCCCACTCCATCACGCTCGTCCTCGCAACGCTTGGGCTCGTGCAACTGCCGTCGCGCCTCGTGGAATCGGTGATCGCCGCCAGCGTCGCGGTGGCGGCGCTCAACAACCTGCGCCCCTTCCTGCACGATCGCGGCCTGGTGATGGCCTTCGGCTTCGGGCTCATCCACGGCTTCGGATTTGCCTCGGTCCTGCAGGATCTCGAATTGCCGCGCACGGCACTCGCGTCGAGCCTGATCGGATTCAACCTCGGCGTGGAGATCGGACAGCTCGCCATCGTGGCTGTCTTCCTGCCCGTGGCCTATGCGCTGCGGGAGACCTGGGCCTACCGCCGAGCCGTCTTTCAACTGGGCTCCTTCGCCATCCTGATCCTCGCCGTCACCTGGTTTGCCGAGCGCGCGTTCAACCTCGAGCTGACCGGCATCTGAGAAAGAGAGGCGCTCGGGCGAGACCGTCCTGCTCACCGCCCAGACGGGCTACCGGTTCAACGAGCGCCTCGCCTTCACCGTGGATGTCTCCAACGTCCTCCATCGCCACGACGACGACATTGCCTACTTCTATCCGTCGCGCCTTCCCGGCGAGGCCGCCGGCCCCAATGACGGCGGCTACCACGACACGCATTTCCACCCCGTGGAACCCCTCAGCGCGCGCGCCACGTTGACCTACCGTTTCTAAGCGGGTTTTCTCCCGACGTGAACCATCCCCGGGAGAACCTCGCCTCCTACCCGCTGCTCGATGCGCTGCTCCACCGGCGGTCGCGGCGCTTCGGCCTCGGCATGTCCATGCCCGAAAGCGCCCTCGCCTTCGCCAGCCGGCACGCACCCCAACCCATCGCCCGCGAGGACGAGGCCCTGCTCGCCTGGGCGGCCTGCGGTATGGCTCGCCCGGCTCTCGGCGACCTCTGCTACGCCCCAGGCCACGGCGGCAACATCATGGCCGGCCTCGTCGGACGCACCGTGGCCAGCGGCGACGGGCTGCAAACCGTCGCCCTGGCGGTCATCAATGACGACGGCGCATGGCTCGTGCAGCGTCCCCACGACCTGCCGGCCACGGAGATCCGCCAACTCGTCGATCTGGGCGCCCGGCGCGAATGGACCGCCCTCTACGAACACTCCCGCGTTCAACTCACCGACCGCCGCGTGCATCCACCCGTGGAACCGATCGTCAACATCAACGCCAATCG
>CAZYJB010000196.1:0-7113 GCA_964647675.1 uncultured Verrucomicrobiota bacterium
CGGGGGGCCGGCCCACACCGCGATGCCTCCGGATACGTTGCGGATGCCCTGGCGGGTCAACGAGTCGAGGCTGGAGAGGTCGGGAGCCCCAGAGATCGCCTTGCCGGAGCTGGGATCGTTGTAGGACGGCGTGGTGCGCGGGCCGACGTTGGGCGGCGGCACGGGCAGGTTGGAGCCCAGGACACTTCCGTTTTTCGAGACCGTGTAGGTCTGGGTGAAGTTCTGTCTCGCATCCCCGATGGTCATGATCGGACCGACCTCGGTTCCGAGGCCGTAGGAGAGGATGGTGCCCGGATTCTTGAGACCGCCGTTCACGGCCGAGAAGCGGAAGTCGTAGCGGTCGATGGAAGTGCCTGAGACGGGGTCGGTGATGTGGATGCTGTAGAGCGCGTCGTCGGCGAAGCGTTCGTAGAGAACGCCGTCTCCCGGATCGGAGAAGGGACGCACGCTGACCAGAACGTTGAGGACCTTCTGGCCCGGGTTGTCGTACCTGGCGCCGATGAAAGCGTAGACGTCGGTGAGGTTGGCCTGGGGGTCCTGCTTGATGAGCGGTGCGTCACTGTGACTGGAGCACCAGCCGAGCGGCGCGAGGAGCAGGGATGCAGCGACAGCCACCGAAGCGGGCGTGGGGCAGCGGTGGGAACGTGGGACGATGGATTGCATAGGGGCAGATGGGTTTCTGAGGTTAGCGGGTGGAGAGCCGACGGCGGAGCAGGGCGGAAAGCGCGCACGACGAGATCGCGAGCGCCGCGAATGTGGAACCGGCGTCGGGCACCACCGTGGTTCGGATCGTCCCCGAGAAGGACGTGCCGAGGATGCCGAGCGCCTCGAAGAAGGCGAAGCCCGCGTCGGGGCCCGTCGTGCTTTCGAACTGAAATCCGCCCGCGGTCGCGCCGGCGGCGAAGCTCCCGGAATCCGCGAGGAGATCGATGAGGCCGAGACCGCCATCGTAGCTGGCCAGGAAGCCGGCCGGAGCGAGCAGCGTTGGCGAGATCAGTGGATCGCCCAGCGGCGCGTCCACGAGGGTTACGAGGGCGAGGTCTTCGGCTTCCTGGTTGGTGACGCTGACGTCGTACCGATAGCTGGAGCCCAGCGGGGTGACGACGGCGTCCACGACGACGATGGCGGAGGCCGGTTGGGCAGCGAGCAGCCCTGCAAGCAGGGCGAGGGGCCGGAGGGATCTTGAACTTCGATGACGTGAGGTTTTCATGAGCAGACACGGTTGCCGGTCCTGGATTTGGACCCGGCGGATTCCAATGCCGACGGCGGTGGAGCGAATCCATCGACTGCGGCTTACAAGGACATCAACGTCTCGAGACGCCGATCGGATGCATGACCGGTTGCGGTTCACCGGGTGAACCGTCGGGAGATCCAGGGCATCCGATTGGGGAGTTCCGTCGTAGCTTCCTGGGATCGGCGACATGCGAATCACCAGGAAACGCAGGTCAGGCGGCTGGCGGAGGAAGGAACGGATGCTGGCCGGCGCGCTGCTTCTTTTCGCGTTGTACCTCGCCGTGCCCAGGCGGGTGGATCTTCGCGCATTCGACGCCACTTCGCTGGCGCGACAGGAGACGGTCCTGTGGCGCCACTATTATGAAGGGCACCATCTCCGGCTTGCGGCTGCGCTCTACACGCTCCATCGCCGCGATTATGGTTTTTCACCCTGGGACAGCATGCGCCTCGCCGCCAACGCCGCGCTGGCCGCGAAGGCGTTCCAGCCCACCCGCAGCCGGGCGGAAGCGCAACGGGCCATCCCGCCGTTGAACCGCTACTTCGCACTCATGGGGCGTCGGGCGGTTCTTGGTGCTGCGACGGAGGATTTGGCGCGATGGGAACTCGAATGGTGGCAGTTGCGCCGGGAGGGCATACCGCCGGCGGTGTACGGGGATGCCATCGCGCGCGTTGAGGCGGCCCTGTATGGCGTGCCCGAAGGGGCGGTCCGGTCTGCGGGCCAGGAGCGTGCGGAGGCGATGGCGCTGCGTGATCGCCTGGGGCCGGGCGGGTTGCAGGTCGCAGACTGGACGCAAATCGAGGAGAGGTTGACCCGGTCCTATCGCTTGCTGCGAGAAGCGGTCGGGGGCGGGGAACCTTTCCCGGATGGCCGGGGCCAGCCCTGAGCGGACAGGCGGACTCTCAGGGACGCACGGTGCGGAAGAATCGAGATCCGCCCGCGGATGGCAGGAGAACGGTGGCGGAGTCCGAATTGAACAGGCGGTTGGTGCGGACGGGAACCCATCCGACGAGGTCCGAACTCGACTCCAACACCAGCAACGCGCCCGGGGGGCCTTTCATGGTGAGGAGGAATTGTCCGTCTGGACGAAGGGCCAGCCCAAGGGTTTGCGGGAATTCGGGGTGGTCCTGGATCAGGACGGTGGCGTTCCCATTCTCGACGCCGTAGTTGGGACTGGGGGCGATTCGGATTTCCAGGCTTTCCCCGGGTTCCTGCAGGTCATCAGCGATGGGTCGAACGGGCAGGACCAGCAGTGTGTGTCCGCGCGGGAAAGTCACGGAGAAGGGGATGGCCTCGTAGTCGACTCCCGGCGTCGCGGTTCCCGCCGCCTCGAGCGCCACCACGAGCGGTGCCTCGGTCGCACCGCTTCGTGTGAGGTGGAATTCGGACTCCACGAGGGGCGATTCGAAGGCGATGAGGCCAGGGCTCGAGATCGAAACCGTGTGAGCCTTCGCGTCGTCGTCATCGGCGATCTGCACCGCGGCAAGAAGTTCGTCACCCGGGAGGTAGTCGGGTCGCGTGCGGGTCCAGTGGATCTGGCCTTCGTGAAGCGCCGCTTCCCAGCCTGGATAGTAGGTGACTACCAGGTTGCCGGACGCGTCGGTACTCGTGAATCGGCTGGGATGGGTGACGGTGATGGCAATGGTTTCCGGTGCCTCGCCGACGGAGTCGTCGATCAGCGAGAGTCCCAGGGTGGCTGTGGCGGAGCCGGCGGGAAGGACAAGGCGGTCGAGCAGCGGGCGCGCATAGTCGGTTCCCCCGTTGGCCGTGCCCGAGAGGCGATAGTACACCGTGAGCGGATCATCAACGGGCCCCGTGCGGCGGAAGGTGAACAGGTTGGTGTGGCCGGCGCCCTCGACGACGAGTTCGGGGGCCGCGACCGTGACACGGGGAAGGGCATGCCCGGTCAGTTCGACTTCGTCACGGTCGGCGTCGGTGAGATCGATCGGAGGAAGGCGGTGGATGACAAACTGGGGATGGAACGCGGCGATTGAATAATGTCCCGGTTGAAGGCCGACCAGGGTGTAGCGGCCCTGCGAATCGGTCCGCGTCTCGACGAGGTTTTCAGAGGGGCGCCCGCGGCTTTCGATGCCGTTGTGAACCCGGGCGCCCGCGATCGGCGCGCCGGTATTGTCGCGCACCGTGCCCTGTACGCGACGCGTGCCGGGGTTGCCGATGCGAACGGAGCGATACGCCATCCCCAGGCCGCCGCGCAGGTCGGTCGCGACGACCCGGACGTTCACGTCCCCCTTCTGCTTCCAGGCATGCACAAAGGAGTGCGGCCCGGATCCCATGGCATGGGTGGACGTGCCATCCCCGAAGTCCAGGCGGAGTGCGAGATCGTCGCCGTCGGCATCGCTGACCGTGGCGGTCAGAGTGAGGGGTTGGTCGGGGTCCGCCGAAGTGGCGTTGGCGGCGAGGGTGATCTCGGGTGGGCGGTTGCCGGTCGCGCGATCACGCACCACCACGACATCGGCCCAGCGGAGTCCCGCGGCGTTGGTGCCGGTGTTGGTGACGGTGACATGCAACGGGACCTGGGGATCGGAGAAGGTGCGACCCGGCGCCAGGATGGCGTCGCTGTTGACCCCGGCGGTTCCCGGAGTGGTGTCGAGAAGAAGTGACCCCCTGGGCGTGGTTGTCGGGTCGATCCAGCGTATCAAGATGCCTTCCTCCGGAGTCGCGCCGGGTCGAGGTGGCGCGAGTTCGAGGCAGTACGCTCGCGTTCCGACCGGTGTTTCGTGCGGGATCGGGATGCGAATCCAGCGCAGGGGCCCGGAGGTTTCGTTCGTGGCGGCCGGCTCGAAGAGGCGGAACTCCGAACGTCCCGGCGGCGCATTCGTCACGGAGTCAGGCGATAGCCATCCCAGGAAAGTCTTCGACGCGCCGCCGAACTCGACATCGCCGACGCCCATGATGTCCCAGGGGTCCCCGTACTCGAGCGATTGACCGGGGCCGGTCACCGTCTCGTGTCCGATCACGGAATCCGGGTGCAGAGGAATTGAGCGGGGCTCGGGCAGCGTTTGGTAGTTGGTGGGAAGCGGCGGGCTGTCAGCGGCGATGCCTGGACCGGCCGTTTCCCAAAAGTTGGCGTGCGACAAGCCGAGGTTGTGTCCGATCTCGTGCACGAGAATGCCGACACCGCCGACCTGCACCTGGGCACCGCGGACGCCGAGGCGCGCGTTGCCTCCGGCAAAACTGGGCACGCCGGAGTGACGCACCACCTCGAGGTCGAACTCGCGGTAGTCGAAGCCTGCGGTGAGCGCCGCTTCGCGCGCGTCGGTGATCAAGCGGTCGAAGCCGCCGGGGACATCGTAGTCCGACCGGGAACTGGCCAGGGCAAGAACCGGTGTGACCGTGCCGGCGATTCCGTAGCGTCCATGGGAGATGCGCTGGAAGGCGTCATGAGTCCACGCCAGCGTCTCGGCGGCTTCGGCTTCCGAGACCGGGTCGGAGTGGTCGTCCCGGTAGCGCACGCGCAGGAACAGCAGCTTCTGAACGCCCGTTTTCCGCGTAGGCAGATCATCGACCGACGCATCGGGATCCGAATGCGCGAGGCGCGACGTGGCGCGCCGCCAGACGGCGTCGGCGGCGGAGAGTTCGGATGGCACGGGCGTCATGACGCCGCAGCGCCGGGCGGTGCGCGAGGCAGCATTGGATTGGGCACGACCGCTGCCTTGGAGGGCCAGCGCGGTGACGAGGATCGCGAGGGGAGGAAGGATCCTCCGGAGCGGGAGCCACCGGGGCGCAAGGATGATCAGGGCGGACATGGCAGGTCAGGCATGAGAGGCTCGAGCGAACGGACCGGGGACCGGAGACCGGAGTGCGCGGGGACCTCCCACGGGATGAAAGGGATAGCGGCTGACCGCGCCGACCGCGATAACACCTTCGGGGGAGGGCGGCCACGCGCGACTTGCCAGGTGAAGCCTACGGTCGTAGTCTGCTGGCCAACCCATGGAACAGGTCGATCCGGGAAAACCGCTGGGCAAACTGATCGCATGGGCGCGCGGGCGCGGTGCTTCGGATCTTCACGGGCGGGCGCGGCGTCCGTTTGTCATCCGCGTGGAGGGTCGGTTGGAGAATGTGCCGGTGGAGCAGTTTCCCGCGCCGGACGACGTCACGCTGACCTCCTGGTTCATGGACGTGTTCTCGCCGGAGTTGCAGGGGCGGATCATCCGCCAGCGCGAGGCGGATGCGTCCTTTCAGTTTGGCGGCGTGCGGTACCGCGCGAATTTCAGCAAGCAGCGCGGAGTGCAGTCGTTTTCGTTCCGCGTCGTGCCTCAACAGCGCCTGCGGCTCGAGGACCTGCAATTGCCGGCGTCGCTGCACCGTCTGATCGACGAACCGCGCGGGCTGCTGCTCGTCACCGGGCCGACCGGGCAGGGCAAGAGCACCACCGCGCGCGCGCTCCTTCAGCAGCTGAATGCCGAGCGTGCCCTGCGCATCATCACGATCGAGGATCCGATCGAGTTTGTGTTCGACGACGGGCTCAGCCATTTCGAACAGCGCGAAGTGGGGATCGACACGGCATCGTTCGCGGACGGCATCCGCAACGCCATGCGACAGGATCCCAACGTATTGTTCGTGGGCGAATTGCGTGATCGCGACAGCATCTGGGCGTGCATGCAGGCCGCGGAGACGGGGCATCTTGTGATCACGACCGTGCATGCCGACTCGGTCCCTCAGTCGATTGCGCGCATCCGCGAGTTCTATCCCGCTTCCGAGCAGTCGAGCATCAGCGCTCTGCTGGCGCGGAATTTGAACGCCGTGGTGAATCAACGGCTGATACCCAACGTGCACGGGACTCGCACACCCTGTCTGGAGATCCTGCGCCGGGATGCTGGAGTCGAGGCGGCCATCCTGCAGAACGACCTGCACCTGCTACACGGCATCATCGAGGCGTCGACGAACGTGGGTATGCACACCTTCGACCAGTATCTGGTCGAACTGCTGGCCGCCGGCCTCATCGACGAGGCGACCACCCGGCGGTTCGCCGTGAACCGCCACGCACTGGACATGCAATTGCGTGGCATCGTGAATCCCCAATCGATCCTGCGCCCGGATCCGGGAAGGTAGGTTCCATGCTCGTCATCCTCCGCATCCTGTTCGGCTTCGCCCTGTTTTCGGTCCTCGCCAAGGCCACGCGGCTGGCGGGAGACAACCCCAATACCGAGGGCTATGTCGACGGTGCGTACCTGGCGGTGACCGTGGGCATCGGGATCCTCAATGCGATCGTCTGGGCGCCCTTCATCGGGCGGTTGATGGCGGATCCGCTGACCGGCGCCTTCACCTCTGGGAGTCCGGCCGACTTTACGAATCGCGGGTTGCAGTTCGCCCACAAGCTGGCGCTCCGCGGGTGGCGGCGATGGGCGTTGTTCTTCGCGTTTCTGGAGGGCGTGCGGCATCCTGACCTGCCCGGAGCGTTCGTGCTCGGGCTCAACCACGCGCGGCGTGGTTCCTGGCTGGAGAAGGTTTTCGCCCGCGAGGTCTGGCGCTTCCAGAATGCCGAGAATTGCCTGCGCGCCTGGAAGATCCTGAAGGCTCACGGCATCGAGGTGAATCTGCATTCGCGCGCCGAGGTGAACCTTTTGATCCAATCCCAACAGCGGACTCCGCCCCCTCCTGCGACCGTACTCGAAGTGCCTCCGGCACCCGAGGTACCGCCGCCGAAGCGCAACCTCAGCATCCGGCTCTTCGACGGGGCCACTCCCGCGGCCGCCGTCGGCGCGGAAGCCGCCACCGCAGGGCCCGCGGTGCCGCACACCGCCGTCTCCGCCGAGGCGCAGCCCGCGTCCCAGGCGTCGATCGATGGCGGCGGCCAGCCTTCGCCCGAAGTGGGTCGCCCGGCGGCGGGTGTGCCACCGAGTTTGTCATGGCGCGAGCGG
>CAZYJB010000197.1:0-7085 GCA_964647675.1 uncultured Verrucomicrobiota bacterium
CCGGCGAGACGCGCGCTCGGATCGCGGTAGACGCTCACCTTCTTCAGGGTCTCCTCACCGAGCTGCGCGGCCCAACGCTTGATCTCCGCCGCGTCGTCGGGCTTCAGAAAGACCTGTTCCGCGCCCTCGAGCTTGGCCGCGTGCTTCACGAACTCACGCGTGTGCCGCAGGCAGACTAGGCACTCCGTCTTGAGCAGGAAATGGAGGATGACGTATCGTCCGCGCGCCTCCGACAGGCGGAAGGTGCGTCCGTCGACCGGTGATTCCACGGTGAAGTCCGCGGGCACCGCCGCGAAGGAGGCGTGGGACAATAGAAGTGTCAGGGTCAGGGCCGCGAGCCGCGACACCGAGCGAAGGGATGGGATCAGGTTCATGGGATTGGGAAAGGGATGCCGAGAAAGGGAACGGAGCCGGGTTCCTGGGCCGCGTGTCGATTGGGCGTGTGGTGCGACAGAATAGTTCCGCTCATGCGGCCACGCCCGCCGCGGAAAGCAACGCCGCGGTGTGCCGCATCGGAAGCGGACGCCCGCCCATTTCCGCGCAGCGGTCGGTGGTGGAGGGAGCCGGGACGCCGAGCCACCGGATCAACTCCGCCGCCAGCGTCACCGCACAGGGCACCGCGACCTGGCGTCCGTCGCGCCGGCATACGGCAAAACCCGGCCCATACGCGGCGCCGTTGAGCACACAGGCGTCCGTGGCACACTCGCGGATCTGCCGCCACGCGCGCGCGAAGGCCTCGTCCCGCGTGCCGGCCAACTCATATTTCCAGCCCACGATCTGCGCCGTGGGGAACCATGCGCGCAACCGCGGCAGCACCTTCGTCGCCGGCGCGAGCTCGAGGCGCACCTCTCCGTCGCGCGTGGCGATCTTCTGCGACTTGACCACCCGACCGCTGCCGTCGATCACCCGGGACACCCGGTAATCACAGAGCGCCGCGGCATGAAGCACCGCATCGAAATGCCAGCGCCGTCCGAGGACTTCGAGTTGCGCGCCCAGATCGTCATTGGTGCCAAAAGTCCCGAGATCACCGTCGGCGCGAGACGGCCGGCAGGTGGCGCCTTCGCCGCCGAGGGCGTGCACTCTCCATCCCGCGTCGACAAAGGCGTCGGCCAGCGCGACCCCCAAACGACCCGTCGACATGTTGGTCAGGCGCCGCGCACCGTCGATGGGTTCGTAGCTGGGACCGAAGGTGATGAGGATTCGCATGACACGGGTGCGTCGCAGACTTCGGACGATCCTTACATCGGAAGGCTGACCTCAGGACGCGTCGCCATGCAGACGCTCCTTCAGCCTCAGGCGGACCTCTTCCGGCATGCGTCGTCGCTTCCATTGCGGCGCGCGTTCGGCCAGTTGGGGCGCCCAGTCGTGCAGGGCGCGGAGTTGTCCGTTGTACCGTCGGCACCAGTCGCAGATCAGGTAGTGCAGGCGCATGCGCATGCGCTCACGCCAGGTCAGCGGGCGGTCGCAGGAAGCAGACGCCAGCCGCGCGATCTCCGGGCAGGGCACCGAGAGCCTCGCGATCCACGGAGCCACTCGGCGGAAGATCGCCAGCCGCCAGCGCATTTCGAAGAGGCGTTTCATGGGAGATCGTGTCCGTGCTTGCGGAACCAGTTTTCCTCGAGGCACCGGCGCAACGCCATGCGCGCACGATGCAGCATGACCCACAGATTGTTCGGAGTCACCCCGAGCGTCTCGCAGATGGTTTCGGTCGGGACCTCATCCATTTCGCGAAGTTGAAACACCTGGGCCACGCGCTGCGGCAGGCGCCGGGTGCAATCGTGAAACGCCTCCCAGAACGCATCGTGGTCCAGGCTCTCGCCGATGCGCCCCCAATCCTGCGGACCGGTCTCGGACGTCCAATGCCCGGGAAAGATCGGATTGTCGAACGCCTCGCGCTCGTCCTCCGCGTAAAACTCCAGATCGGTGAAGGCGGTCTCGCGCCCGGACTTCCGGAAGTGGTCCATCAGTTTGTTGCGCAGGATGCCGGCCAGCCAGGTGCGTTCGGTGGAGCGCCCCTGGTAACGCTCGGCCGAGCGCAGCGCCGAAAGCAGTGCCTCTTGCACGATGTCCTCCGCGGCCAGCGGATCCCGCAGCCGCGAGAGCGCGAAATGGAAGAGGTAATCGCCGTGGTCATCGACCCAGCGCTCGGGATCCAGGCAAAACGCAGCCCCGGCGGGTGCAGGAGCCGCGGGATCGATCCTCACGGGGTCGTCCGGAGGCATGGCCGGAGGCGGAGAGGGCACGTTGCTCATGGGAATCTAGGCGGTCACGCAGCGCAGGAAAGCGTCGAGTCGCATCGATTCGATGCCGGGACGACGGGCTCGCGAGCTGGCTGATCCACCCGATGAAGTCGCGCCACGCGACGGAACCTTACAGGGACGTTTCGTCAGGTCCGCACTGTAAGGCTTTGCGGTCGCCGGCGACCTACCGCCGCCTATCATCATGAACTCCTCCCCGCCATCGCTCGATACCACCCTCCCCCATCGAACTCACCCCAGCCTCCCTCCCCGCACGGGCGCGGCGATGGACGGGACGGCCGACCGACTCATGCTCGACCACCTGCGTGACGAGGGCCTCCCCGAGGCCCATCTGCCCGCCTGTCCCATCCACAAGGTGCTGCGCGGACAGAAGGCCATCGTGACCGGTGCCAACTCGGGCATCGGCCGTGCGGTGGCCATCGCCCTCGGGCGCGCCGGTGCCGACGTGCTCGTCAACTACGTCACCCGCCCCGAGGCCGCCGAGGCGGTGGCTCAGGAGGTGAGGCACTGCGGTTCCCGTGCGCTTCCCTTCCCGGCCGACGTCCGCCGCGAGGCCGACGTGCAGGCCATGTTCCGGGCCGCCATCGAGGCCTTCGGAACCGTCGACATCCTCGTCAACAATGCCGGCCTCCAGAAGGACGCTCCGATGGACACCTTGTCCCTCGCCGACTGGCAGTTCGTCCTCGATGTGAATCTCACCGGCCAGTTCCTCTGCGCGCGTGAGGCGGTGCGTGAGTTCAAGCGCCGCGGCGTGCGGCGCGAGGTCTCCTGCGCGGCCGGCAAAATCCTCTGCATGAGCAGCGTCCACGACGTCATCCCCTGGGCGGGACACGTGAACTACGCCGCCAGCAAGGGAGGCGTCGCGATGATGATGAAGAGCATCGCCCAGGAGGTCGCGCCCTACCGGATCCGCGTCAACAGCGTCTCCCCCGGCGCCATCCGCACGCCCATCAACATGGAGGCGTGGGGCACGCCGGAAGCCTACCGCGATCTCATGCGTCTCGTGCCCTACAAGCGCATCGGCGAACCCGACGACATCGGGCGCGCGGTCGTCTGGCTCGCCAGCGACGACTCCGACTACGTCCACGGCACGACCCTCTATGTCGACGGCGGCATGACGCTCTATCCGGGATTCGAGACCGGCGGTTGAACCGCCTTGCCGCGATCCCCTTCCCCTTCCCCTTCCGACTGCTCACCTCATCCCTCCCCTACTCCCGTGTCCAAGCCTCCCCCGCCTGATTCTGAATGGCTCGAACCCGACGGCCTCGGCGGATTCGCCTCCGGCACCGTGGGCGGACTGCGCACCCGCCGCTATCACGCGCTCCTCCTGTCGGCCCTTGTGCCGCCGTCCCAACGCGTCGTGCTGGTCAATGGCTTTGAGGCCTGGGTCACCACGCCCGCCGGCCGGTTCCCGATCACAAAGCAACGGTACACACCTGACGTGACGCACCCGGGCGCCGCCGCCACGCTCGTCTCGTTCAGCCGCGAACCCTGGCCGCGCTGGACTTTTCAACTGCCCGACGGAACCGGGGTCGTGCAGGAGGTGTTCGTCCCGCACGAGGAAGCCATTGTCCTGGTCTCGTGGCGCCTCCTCGAACCGCGCGACGGCGTCACGCTCGAGGTGCGGCCGCTCCTCTCCGGCCGCGACTACCACTCCCTGCACCACGAGAACCCTGCCTTCCAGTTCCACGCCCAACCCATCCGGGACGGCGTTTCCTGGAACCCCTACCCGGGGATCCCCGCGATCCATGCACAGGCCAACGCCGAGTACCGGCACCACCCGCTCTGGTACCGCGGATTCCAATATGATGAGGAACGTGCGCGCGGACTGGACTTCATCGAAGACCTCGCGTCTCCCGGGGTCTTCATTTGGGACCTTTCGCGCGAAGAAGCCGTGTGGCGCCTGGGCGCAGGTGCCGTCCAGGAAGTGGATCGCGGATCGACCCTCCTCGGCCACCTCCGCCGCCAGCGGCGCGCCGAATCCGCACGCCGTCGCGCGTTTCCCTCCCCCCTCCACCGGGCCGCGGACGCGTATCTCGTCCGCCGTTCCACCACGACGATCGAATGCACGGCGGACGGCGAATCCGCTTCGCGGACGCTGCTCGCCGGCTACCCATGGTTCACCGATTGGGGTCGGGACACCTTCATCGCGCTGCGCGGGCTCTGCCTCGCCACGGGCCGGCACGCCGAGGCGCTCAACATCCTCCTCACCTGGGCACGTGCCGTGTCCGGCGGCATGATCCCCAATCGGTTTCCCGACGGCGCCGCGGCTCCCGAGTTCAACTCCGTCGATGCGTCACTCTGGTTCGTGGTCACCGCACACGAGCTTATCACGCTGGCGGGCGCCCGACGTTTTCCCATCGGCGAGGAGGACCTCGAGAGTCTTCACCACGCGATCCTCACCATCCTGGACGCCTTCTCATCCGGCACACGTCACGGAATCCGCGAAGACTCGGACGGACTCCTCGCCTGCGGAGAACCCGGCGTGCAACTGACCTGGATGGATGCGCGTGTGGGCGACTGGGTCGTCACGCCGCGGATCGGCAAGCCGGTCGAAGTGCAGGCTCTGTGGATCAACGCGCTTTGGATCGGCTCGCTCCTGGACGCGCGTTGGCGTCCAACCCTCCACCGCGCGCAGGCCAGTTTCCGTCACCGTTTCTGGAACGAAGCGAGGCGCTGCCTCTTCGATGTCGTGGACGCCGACCATATCGCCGGGCGCAACGATGCCACCCTGCGCCCCAACCAGATCTTTGCCGTCGGCGGCCTTCCGCTCGCCCTGATCGAGGGCGACCGCGCGCGCCTGGTGGTGGAATGTGTCGAGAAGGAGCTCCTGACTCCCGTCGGCGTTCGCACGCTGGCGCCGGCCGAACCCGGCTATACGCCCCGGTATTGCGGTGGGGTGCGCGAACGCGACGGCGCGTATCATCAGGGCACGGTCTGGCCCTGGCTCCTGGGCCCCTTCACCGAGGCGTGGTTGCGTGTGCACGGACAGACCGCCGCGCACCAGCGCCTCGCACGCCAGCGATTCCTCGCTCCGTTGATGCAGCACCTCCACGAGGCTGGGCTGGGGCATGTTTCCGAGGTCGCGGATGCCGAGGCGCCGCACACACCGCGCGGCTGCCCGTGGCAAGCCTGGTCCCTGGGGGAACTGCTCCGGCTCGATCTTCAGGTGCTCCATGCACCTGCCCGCCCGCCCCGCGCCCTCGTTCCATCGTCCCGCCCCGAACTCTCCATCGCCCTCGCATGAACCCTTCCACCTCCGAATCCCGCCGACTCGACGACGCCAACCTCGGCACCGAACCCTGGCGCCTCTGGGGCCCCTACCTCTCGGAGCGCCAATGGGGCACCGTGCGCGAGGATTACTCGCCGCACGGCAACGCCTGGGAGCATCTGTCCCACGACCACGCGCGCAGCCGCGCCTATCGCTGGGGTGAGGATGGCATCGCCGGATTCAGCGACGAACAATCGCGCCTCTGCCTCGCGCTCGCCGTCTGGAACGGACGCGATCCCATCCTCAAGGAGCGCCTCTTCGGTTTGACCAACAGCGAGGGCAATCACGGCGAGGACGTGAAGGAGGTTTACTACTACCTCGACGCCACCCCCACCCACTCGTGGATGCGTCTGCTCTACAAGTACCCGCAGCGCGAATTCCCCTACGCGCGGCTGGTCGACGAAAACGCGGCGCGCAAGGCCGACCCATCCCTGCCTGAGTTCGAACTGCTCGACACCGGCATCTTCGACGGCGACCGCTACTGGGACATCTTCGTCGAGTACGCGAAGGCGGGTCCCGAGGACATTCTGATGCGCATCACCGCGCACAATCGTGGCCCCGAGGCGGCCACACTGCACCTGCTGCCCCAGCTCTGGTTCCGCAACACGTGGTCCTGGTCCGCCGGATCCCCCAAGCCCCGGCTCATGGCGACCGATGCCACCACGGTCTGTGCACGGCACGCGGAACTCGGCGACTGGCGGCTCGAGTGTGCCGGTGCGCCCGAACTGCTCTTCACGGAGAACGAAACCAACCACGCACGGCTCCATGGCATCGCCACGCCAGGTTACTTCAAGGATGCGTTCCATGAGCGCGTGATCCAGGGACGCCTCGCGGCGGTCCAGCCGGCCCTCGCCGGCACCAAGGCCGCCGCCTGGTACCAGCTCGCAATCCCGGCCGGCGGGTCGCGCACGGTGCGTCTCCGGCTTGCCCGCGTGTCCGCAACCGAACCGAAGCCGCCCGGTGCCTGGGACACCTTCGACCCGTTGATGTCAGATCGCGAAGCCGAGGCCAATGCGTTCTACGCCGCATTGCAGCGCGATCTGCCCAGCCCCGACGAGCGTCTCGTGCAGCGCCAGGCCTTCGCGGGCATGCTCTGGTCAAAGCAGTTCTTCCACTACGACGTGCGCGAATGGCTCGCGGGCGATCCCGGGCAGCCCGCCCCGCCGTCCGGCCGGCGTCACGGACGCAACGCCGACTGGGCGCACCTCAACAATGCGGACGTGCTCTCGATGCCCGACAAATGGGAGTACCCGTGGTTCGCCGCCTGGGATCTCGCGTTCCACTGCCTCCCGCTCGCGCTCATCGACGCGCAATTCGCCAAGGACCAGTTGGTGCTGCTGACCCGCGAGTGGTACATGCACCCGAATGGTCAACTCCCCGCCTACGAGTGGGCGTTCGGTGATGTGAACCCGCCGGTCCACGGCTGGGCCGCGTGGCGCGTGTTCCAGATCGACCGGAAACAACGCCGCGCCACCCGCCCCGACGACCCGGGGGATCTGGAGTTTCTGGAACGCGTCTTCCACAAGCTCCTCCTCAACTTCACCTGGTGGGTGAAC
>CAZYJB010000198.1:0-7084 GCA_964647675.1 uncultured Verrucomicrobiota bacterium
ATATGCTACACTGATTAGTCGCGGGGCAATCGGATATGCGGTTAAATTATTTGGGTGGGAAACACTGACTGGATACAATAACGCCTTTCGAGCGGCTTCGGCTGGGAGTAATCCGGGCCGAAGCCGCTTTTCTTTTTTCGCCATGAAGCTGCTCTTCGTCCACGCGCACTTTGACGACTTCGAGTTCACGGCGGCGGGTACCTTCGAGCTCTGGCGCCGTGCGCATCCGGGCACCGACCTGGAGCTCCTCGTCTGCACCGACGGCGCTGCGGGCCATCACGCCATGACGCGGGAGGAGACCGCCGCCCGGCGTTTTCGAGAGCAAGCGGCGGCCGCCAAGTTGGGAGGATTCCGATTCCAGCCATTGAAGGGCGCGGATGGCAGTCCATTTCGCGAGGGCCGTCTCCAGGCATCGCCCGCGTTCCTTCCCGCCTTGTGGGCGGCGATCCGGGAGTCGGAGCCGGACTATCTTTTCTGTCCCCCCATTCCGGCGGATCCGCTGGCCGGGGTGCATGTGGATCATCTCGACGTGGCGCAGGCCGTGCGCGCGGTGGCGTACCTCATCAATGTCCCGCACTGCTTCACGCCTGAGTATCCGGGCGGCGAGGAGCCGGCCAGGTTCCGTAAGACGCCGGTCATTGTGAACACGTTCGACGGCTACCTGATGGCGGGTTCGCCGCCGGATTTGGCGGTCGATATCACCGGGGTCGCCGATCACGTCGCCGATCTTGCCTGGTGTCACGAGTCGCAGTTGCGCGAATGGCTGCCGTGGGTGGATCGCCATGGCATGAAGGCGGATTCCGACCCGGTGGCTTGGCGTCGTCAGTTCCGCACGTTGATGTCACGTCGCATGGCCGGACTGGGAGTTGCCGCCGACCGCATCATGGAAGTGTTCCGGGTGACTGCGTGGGGCGCGGTGCCGACCCTGGAACAGCTCAGACGGGATTTCCCGGCTTTGGATGAGTCGGCGTCCCGATTGA
The DNA here is from genome assembly GCA_964647675.1 of uncultured Verrucomicrobiota bacterium. GTDB lineage: Bacteria > Verrucomicrobiota > Verrucomicrobiia > Limisphaerales > CAIMTB01 > CAIMTB01. The sequence goes on from CAZYJB010000198.1 coordinate 981, forward strand.
AGTCGCTCGATGCCCGGTTGCGGAAATGGGCGGGGGAGGGGCCTGCCGCAGAACGCACGACACGACCGCGGCGGGAATTGCCTGAGCAGGTGGAAGACGAGACGGCCACGGGCGGGGATCCCGCCACGATTCGGCGCCGATTGGAGATGGTGTTCGGGGGCCCGCCAGGATTTGCCACCGGCGCTCGTGCGGAGGTGCTGGCAGACCTCCTCGGCGAGTTCGGACGCGCCGCCATCGTGTCGGCAATCCGGAAGGATTGGGTGATCGAATTCGACACCGGACCCGATGCCAGTCGTTCGGTGACCAAGCCGGGCAGCGGCCGATGATGGAAGGGTCGGGGCACGGCATACCGTCTGAGCCGGAGCAATGTTGAGGCTGAGGCCCGCTTATGAGCAGGCGCGGCGCTTGCAGCTTTCGAGCGGGATCAGGCAATCTTGCGCATCCGTTTTCACGGAACTTTTCTTATGAACGCACCCCTTCGAGTCGCAGTCACCGGCGCCGCCGGGCAGATCGGATACTCCCTCCTTTTCCGCATCGCATCAGGCGCGATGTTCGGTCCGAACCAGCCCGTCATCCTGCATCTCATCGAGATCGAGCCGGCGCTTCCGGCGTTGCAGGGCGTGGTGATGGAGTTGGACGACTGCGCATTCCCTCTGCTGAAGGGCGTCGTGCCGACCGCGGATTTGAACGAGGGATTCAAGGGAGTGAACTGGGCGCTGCTGGTGGGGTCGGTTCCGCGCAAGCAAGGCATGGAGCGCAAGGACCTGCTGGGCATCAACGGGAAGATCTTCACGGGGCAGGGTCGCGCCATCCAGGCGAGCGCTTCGAGTGACGTGCGCATCCTGGTGGTGGGCAATCCGTGCAATACCAACTGCCTCATCGCGATGAACAACGCGCGCGCGATCCCGGCCGACCGGTGGCTGGCCATGACGCGCCTGGACGAGAATCGCGCGAAGACGCAACTGGCCAAGAAGGCGAGCGTCGATGTGACGGCGGTGACTCAGCTCGCGGTCTGGGGCAATCACAGCTCGACCATGTATCCGGACTTCTACAACGCCCGAATCCACGGCAAACCGGTGACCGATGCGATCGGTCATCACGAGTGGTTGCACGGCGAGTTCCTGAGCACGGTCCAGCAGCGCGGTGCGGCGATCATCAAGGCTCGTGGCGCTTCCTCGGCGGCGAGTGCGGCGAATGCCGTGGTGGACACCGTGCGCTCGGTGGTGAACCCGACGCCGGCGGGCGACTGGACCAGCGTCTGCGTGGCCACCGACGGCAGCTACGGGATCGACAAGGGCCTGATCTGCTCGTTCCCGATCCGGAGCGACGGGAAGAAGCTGGAGATCGTGCAGGGCGTTCCGGTGAACGAGTTCTCGCGCGGCAGGATCAACGCCACCGTCAACGAGCTGAAGGAAGAGCGCGAGATGGTGAAGGAACTGATTCCGGCCTGAGATCCGGCTGGGTCCGGCGGAAAGGCCCGCCCCTGCGCCAAGTCAATTCCAGGCGCCGCGAGGATCGCGGCGCCTGTTGCTTTTCGGCCAGGACTGTCCCCTGGCTGGGATCCTCACTTCGTCGTGGGCAGGTGCTTCATGCCCAGCTTCTCGGGGTCGACGAGGTCGAATTGGAGCTGGGTGCGCGAGTCGGTGGAGGTGTTGCGGATCTCCATATCCCGGAGTTCGTACCGGGCGCCGACGCGCGCGAAGCTGCCGGGGGAGAACTCCTTCACGAGACGATTGTTGGTGTCGAAGGCCTCAGCGCGCACGATGCCGCCGGTCTCCTCGTCGATCCAAGTGACGACGCGCTGGTAGGAGCCGGGGAGGGGAAAGGGATTGCGGCTCTCGAGCACGTTGCAGAGGCGCGTGCGGCGCGTCTCCCGGCCCATCCAGCGTTGATCGGGCCAATGGAGAAAGACCATGCCGAGGTCGACAAACCAGAAGTCGGTGCCGGCAAAGGCGGTGAACAGTTCGTCGGGCCGCTGCGGCCGGGTCTCGGCGATGTTCCCGTCCCCCACGGAGCGGTGCAGGATAAAGTGCGGCGCGGCGTCCTCCGGATTGACGACGGTGAGCGTTTCGCGGCGGCCGTCTGCGAAGTTGGCCTGATAGACCGTCGACCACGAATTCGATCCCAGCGAGACGCGCACCTCGATGGGCACGGTGAGGCGCCGTCCTTCGCCGGAGCGCACCTTCAAGGTGCCGGTGGAGATGGCCGCCTCGGCGGGGCGCTGATTGCGTACGGCGATGGCCAGCGCTCGCCCGCGCCCGGTGTCGCCGGTTTCGGCAGCGGCTTGGGCGGGGCTGGTCAGGAGGAAACCCCAGGCACCCCAAAGAAGGGCCTGCAGGAGGCTGAGCCGTGAGGGTGCGGACGGAACGACGGGACGGGGCATGGTGTTCACTTCGGACGGAGGGCCAGACCGAGGGCTTCCTCCACCGTATTGACGAAAAGCGCCTGGAGTTGTTCACGCGCCTCGCCGGGCACGTCGGGCAGATCCTTACGGTTGGCCTCGGGGAGGATCACGCGACGGATGCCGTGACGCAGCGCGGCGAGAACCTTTTCCTTGATGCCGCCCACTGGAAGGACGCGTCCACGCAGGCTGATCTCGCCGGTGATCGCAGTGTCCGAACGCGCGATCCGGCCGCTGTTCAGGGACGCCAGCGCCAGGCAGAGGGCAAGTCCGGCGCTGGGACCGTCCTTGGGTGTGGCGCCGGCCGGCACGTGGATGTGCAGATCGAAGCGGTCGTGGTCGCCGGCGGAGAGTCCCAAAGGCGCCGGGGCGCTGCGCAGGAAGCTCAGCGCCGCGTGCGCGCTTTCCTTCATCACCTCGCCCAGGGATCCCGTCAGCGTGAGCTTGCCCGAGCCGGGCATGCGACTGGCCTCGATGTGGAGCAGTTCACCGCCGGTGGGGGTCCAGGCGAGACCGAGAGTGATGCCCGGCTGCTGGATGGGCGCGTGCCCGGCGTCGACGTTGCGCGGCGGGCCGAGAATCGTGGGGAGCGTCTCCGCGGTGACCTCGAAGGGCGTGCGCTTCCGCGAACGATCCGACGCGATCCGGCGCGCGGCCTTGCGCAGGACGCCCGCGATCTCGCGGTTGAGTTGCCGGACGCCCGCCTCGCGGGTGTAGTCCTCGATGATGTGTCTGAGGCCGGCTACGGGCAGCTTGAGGTCGCGCGCCTTGAGGCCGTGGTCTTCCAGCAGGCGTGGCAGCAGGTGACGTCGCGCGATCTGGAGCTTCTCGGCGAGCGTGTAGCTCGGCAGCTCGATCGTCTCGAGTCGGTCACGCAGCGCGGGAGGCACCGGCTCCAGCCAGTTCGCGGTGGTCACAAAGAGCACGCGCGACAGGTCGAACGGCACCTCGAGGTAGTGGTCGGTGAAAGCCCGGTTCTGCTCCGGATCGAGCACTTCGAGCAGGGCGGACGCTGGATCGCCGCGGTAGTCGCTGCCCAGTTTGTCGAGCTCGTCGAGGAGGATGACCGGGTTGCGCGTCCCCGCGCGGCGCAAGGCCTGCAGGATGCGGCCCGGCATGGCGGCGACGTAGGTCCGGCGGTGTCCGCGGATCTCGGCCTCGTCCCGCATGCCACCAAGCGAGATGCGGGCGAACTTGCGTCCCAACGATTCCGCAAGGCTGCGTCCCAGCGACGTCTTGCCGACCCCGGGCGGTCCCACGAGGCAGAGGATCGGCGCGCGCGAAGCCGGGTTGAGTTTCATGACCGCGAGGAACTCGAGCAGGCGGTCCTTCACGCGCTGCAGTCCGAAGTGCTCGCGGTTCAACAGGGCTTCGGCCGCCGCGAGATCGACGCGGTCGTCTGTGAGCCGGTTCCACGGCAACTGGACCAGCCAGTCGAGGTAGTTCCGCAACACGGTATGCTCGGCCACCGCGGGGGGGATGTTGGCGAGGCGGTCCAGTTCCCGCAGTGCGACGGCGCGGATCTCGTCGGGAAGCTGCGCTTTCTCGATTTCTCCGCGCAGGGCGTTCCACTCGTTCTGGGCAGGGTCGGATTCACCGAGTTCGCGGCGGATGACGCGGATCTGCTCGCGCAGGAAATAGTCGCGCTGGCTCTTGGTCAGGGTCGAGGTGACCTCGTCCTGGATCTTGCTGCCGAGTGTGATCAGCTCGATCTCCCGCTCCAGGAGGGGCGTGAGCAGGCGCAGGCGTTCGCCGACGGCCGGTGTTTCGAGCAGCAGTTGCTTCTCGGGAAGCTGGAGGTTCAGCGCGCCGGCGATGAGGTCGGCCAGGCGGCCGGGCTGGGTGGCGGAGGCCGAGGCGATCTTGATGTGGTCCCCCACCGGCGGCGCCACCTTGAGCAGCTCTTGGAACCGCGACTGGAGGTTCCGCATCATCGCCTGCGCTCGGATGGATTCGTCGAGCGCCTCGGGGATCACCTCGAATTCGGCGCGCAGGTAGGGCTCGCGCGCGGTGAACTTGCCCAGCCGGACGCGGTGTAATCCGTCGACAAGGATGCGCGCGGTGTTGTCCGGGTACTTCAGCATCTTCTGCACCCGCGCCACGCAACCGATCGCGAAAAGGTCCTCGGGACCGGGGTCCGCGAGGTCCTCGCGCTTCTGCAGCACCAGGCAGAGAAGACGGTCGCCGGCGACCACGTCATCGACGAGGCGCAGGCTGGAGGGCGAATCGACCAGCAGGGGCGAGATGTTGCCCGGGAAAATGACGATGTCGGACAGCCCGAGGACCGGGAGATTGCCGGGAAGCGTGTCCGGAGGAGCGTCCTCGGGCGGCGGCGCGCCGTTTTCGCGGACGAGGCTGATGAACTCGGAGTCGATGCCGCCCATGCTGGGGGAGAGCCGTGAACGGCGCCTGCAACGTCCTGCGCGGAGTCCCTCGGCCGGGGGGAAAGGGGTACAGGGTCAGGCGACTTCGATGCGCTGCGGACCGGGGTCAACGCCGCCCGCGCGCGCGAACTCAATGCGCAGGAACCCGTTCAGGTAGACGGCGCGAGCGCTGCCCAGATCCAGCCCGGTGGGGAGTTCCACACTGGCTTCGAAGGCGCCGTAATCGATCTCCATCATCAGGAACCGCGAACCCTCGGCCCGCGGCGTGTCCCGGCGAATGCCGCGGATGCGCAACCGCCCGGCCTCCACGGTCAGGGTCAGGTCCTCGCGACGGATTCCGGCCAGCTCGGCCTTGATCACCACCCCGCCCTCGTGGGTGAAGACATCCATGTTTGGCACCCAGGCAACCCCGTTGCCCGCAGCCTTGATCGGCGCCTGCGCCCGGGTGGTCACAAAATGCGCAGCGGTACTGATCTTCGAGGAAGCCATGCCCAGTGCGCGTAGGCTACGCCACGGTGCCCGCTCACGCAAGCCGCTGAAACGGCCGGCGCCTGCGGACCCCCCCCGCCATGGTCGCCGTTCCGACGGTTTTGGGGGCATACCCGCGCCCCGTGACCCCTGGAAATAATTCTCCTGGCCAGCCCAGCACGCCCCTTCCGTCGCTCCGGAGTACCCAGGCGGGAGATCGTAGGGCGATGGGTTCAGGGCGTCCAAACCGCGGAATTCCCGGAGGATGGACCCGATCCTGCCCCAGTCGGTCCTGGGGAGGAAGTGATCGCCGGCCTCCAGTTGTGCCCGCCGGCTCGAACGCGCTTTCACCGGAAAAAGTGCGGGACGAAACGGCTGAGATTCGAGGTGATGAGGGCGCGATCCTCGCGGATGCCCAGTCCCGCGGCCTGCCCCTGGATGATCCAGAGGCCGAAGATGGGATGGGCATCGCCAAAGCGCGCCACCGGTGCGAGGGCCTGGTCGATGTCGCCCTGGTCGTTGTAGGGCCCGGACGAGGATTCAATCAGGTGGCCGCCGCGGAACAGCGAGACGTTGGCGCCTTCGCGGCCCCAGCGCGGTTTGCGGACGAAATCGCGCATGCCGTGTTCTGCGTGGGAGAAGGCAGGCAGGAGATTGGGGTGATCCGGGAAGAGTTCCCACAGGAGCGGGAGGATTCCTTTGCCGGAAAGCAGCCATTTCCACGGCGGCTCGATCCAGCGGGTGGGGGCGACGGGCAGTCGAGGGGCGAACTCCTCGCTGGTCAGCCACTCCCAGGGATAGAGTTTGAAGCAGGTGGCGATGGACTTCTCTTCGAGGTCGACGAAGCGTTG
>CAZYJB010000199.1:0-7065 GCA_964647675.1 uncultured Verrucomicrobiota bacterium
GTCCCGTGCCGACGCCTTCGGAATCACCGGGAGCGCGCGCCTCACGTGCGCCGGTGGGAAGGCGCGAGGCGGCTTTGGAATGGCTGGAAGCCGCGGCCGCCGCGGAGCCCTCGCGGTCCCTCCTGCGCAGTTATCTCGGGAAGGCGTATTTCGAAGCGTCCCCGGTCTGGCGGCCTGATTCGCGATTGCGATACAATGCGCTGAGCCAGCTCGGATTTGCGGGCCGGCTGGATACCAACGATCCCACGCCGCACCTCTATCGTGCGTTGATCCTCCACCAGTTGAATCGCGTGAACGAGGCGGTGGACGCTCTGGAAATGTCGCGGCGCCTCAACGACAGGCGTCATCCCTTCCGCTCGCGGCTGCTGCTCGACCAGGACCGCGCGGTGCGCTCGGCGAATCTCGCCGCCGTGTATGCTGCGGCGACTCTCGAGGAACCCGCGCTGCGCGCGGCGACCGATGCGCTGGCTGACGATCCCTCGAATGCCGCGGCACACCTCTTCCTGGCCAATGCCTACAACGCCGTGCGGGACGCGCGCCTCGCCGATGTGCGGTACGAACCGGCGGTGGTGTCGGAGTATCTCCTCGCGACATTGCTGGCGCCGGTCGGCGCGTCCGCGCTGTCGCCGCGTGTCTCCCAACAGGAATACGGCCGGCTCCTCGATCGGTCGCGCGTGGGATTCGTCTCGGACTCGCTGTACCGCAGCGGCGGCGACTGGGCCTTCTCGGGCGTCCAGTATGGCCTGGCCGAAAGCGTCTCCTACGCCCTCGGAGGTTTTTATCGATCGGAGACCGGCTTCGCGCCCAACACGGACCTCGAGCAGCGGTTGCTGTCGTTGCAGACCCAATGGCGGCTCTCGGATCGTGACTCGCTCTATCTCCAGGTGGTCGACGATGTGCTCGATGCCGGTGACACGCGCCGGCATCTCGATCCCGCCGCCGCCTCGAAGACGTTGCGAACGCAGGTGCGACAGGATCCGAACCTCTTCGCCGGCTTCCACCGGGAATGGTCGCCGGAGCACCACACCCTGCTCCTCGCCTCGATGCTGCGCAGTGATCTCGAACAACGCGATTCGGCTGCGCGCTTCGAGACGCTGCTGACCGACGGAAGCGGGACCATCACCAACACCCTGGCCGTCGCGGGCGCGCAGGTCGGGTTGACGAACGCCGACCTGTTCGCGCTGAAGCACGAGAGCGGCTTCGACGTGTTCGGCGCGGAACTGCAGCACCTGTGGGTGACGCCGCGTGCGCGATGGGTTGGCGGTGTGCGGGTGCAGTCGGGGGATGTGTCGACACGCCAGTCGATGCGGTTTCGCGGCCCCGGGTTTCTTTCGGTCAGGTTTCCCAATCCGGATCCCGGCGTGGTGCTCGACGAGGAGTTCCTGCGGGTCTCGGGCTACCTGTATCATTCGTGGCGCATGACCCCGAACCTGACTGTCGAATCGGGGCTGACGGTGGACGCGATGCGTCTGCCTCGCGGGAGCGACGGGATTCCCGCAGTCCCCGGAACGCGGTCCGTCACGGCCCTCTCTCCGAAGGCCGGGTTCGTGTGGGAACCCGTCGAGACGCTCTCGCTGCGCGCGGCCTACGCGCCGTCGCTCGCCGGCTACCAGCAGGAGGCCAGTGTGCGTCTCGAACCCTCGCAGGTGGCCGGTCTCAACCAGGCGCTGCGCAGCGTGGTGCCGGAGTCGGTGGCCGGCGGACTGCCGGGGACACGACTTCACGTGGCCACCGTGGCGGCCGATGGATCATGGCGCGACGCCGAGTCACCGGGCGACCCGGGCCTGCATTGGGGCGTTTCCGTGGAACGGTTGTGGAGCGAGGATGACTTCCGTCAGTCCTCTCTGCAGGGACAGGTCTCGGAGACCTTCCGCGCACTCGAGCATCCGGGATGGTTCGAATACCGGGAGATGGCGCTGTCCAGTTACGTCGTGGCGCGGATGGGCGCGGCGTGGAGCGCCGGAGTGCGTTATCGCGTCTCCGACGCCGACTACGCGTCGAGCGTGGCGGAGGCCGCGGCCGTGGGCGCGCGCGGCTCGGGCGCGGACGTTTCCGCGACGCTGCATCATCTGCGCGTCTTCGCGGCGTGGAATCACGAGTCCGGCCTGTTCGCGCGGGTGGAGTCCGGGCATTGGATCCAGCACCAGCGCGACGAAGTCGGCAGTCACGAGTCCTTCAACCAGGTCGACCTCGCGGTGGGTTGCCGATTCGCGCGGCGGCGCGCCGAAGTGACGCTGGGATTGGCCAACGTCACCGACGCCGGGTACCGGCTGCATCCGGTGAACCTGTTCGCGAATCGACCGCAGGAACGGCAGTTCTTCGTGCGCGTTCAGTTCAGCCTGTGACGATAGTCAAACGATGCGGGCGCGCGCCGACACCTGGATCCAGGCGCCCGGTCCGGGCGTTTCCAGGTAGATCGTGACCGGATGACCCGTGCCGCGCAGTTCGTGCTGGTCGGCGGGCGTGGCGTCGGAAAGCGCGAACGCCGCGGCTTGCCAGGGGAGGGTGGGCCCGGTGCGGGTCGTCACCTCGTACCGAACGTTGCGTGTGGCGAGGAAGCGGACGGGGACGCGGCCGGAAACGGTGAGCGGCGCCAACGCGAGTTCAACCGGGGGGAACCCGTGCAGGGCAATGCGCAACGTGCCATCCGAATCGATGTCGACGGGATACGACGGGAGCGGGAACTCGGCTGGTCCAAAGATCACCGAGCCGTCGGCGGCGTAGCGTGAGCCGTGGCATGGGCACACGGCCACCCGGTTGGCATTGAATTGCGGAATGAGGCAGCCGGCGTGGGTGCACTCGGCGCTGAGGGCGCGGTAGCGGCCGTGATCGTGCACCACGAGGATCGGCGGCAGGGGGCCGGGTTCGGTGACGGCGTGAAACCCGAGGCGCACGGCGCCGAAGGGCAGGGCGAGCGGCTCGAAGTCCGCGGGGCGCAGGCGAAGAGCGGGCGTCGTCCCGAGGCCGGACGCGGTGGCTTCCCCGAGCGATACCGCGGCCACGCAGCGCCAGGGGAAACCGGACAGCATCGAGGTGACCGACCCGACGACGAGGTTCCGGACGAATCGGCGGCGCGACGGGGCGAAGAGGGCATCGTGGGCGTCGGCGGTCCGCATGGCCTCGCACCCTTCCCGTCGCGCGCCGGGGCGGCAAGCCGGTTGGTGGGCGGGGTTGGAGGGTCAAACCATGGCCTTGACCGGCGCGCGGTGGGATCCCTACCTTCCCGCCATGTTGGTTCGCGTCGATCTCCCAACCCCGGTAGTAGGTCTGGTCGTTTCCGGCCCGGCCGAGGGTGGGCATTGCGCGTAGACGGATTCGCAACCACCACCACGGCCGAAAGCGGTCGTGGTTTTTTTTTGCGCGAACCGCCCGGCCCAACCTGAAAGAAGTCACGATGAGCAAGTCCCAGACCGACCGGAAGAAGAGCCGGTCCGCCGCCAAAACCGCCGCACCGAAGCCGGCTGAGAAGAGTCCCGCCAAGAGTCCTGCCATGTGGGGGCGCGACATCTTTGTCGAGGCCCTCGAGCGCGAGGGCGTGGAAGTCATCTTCGCGTATCCGGGTGGCGCGAGCATGGAACTGCACCAGTCGCTCACCAAATCGAAGATCCGCACCATCCTGCCGCGGCACGAGCAGGGCGGGTCGTTCGCGGCGGAGGGTTATGCGCGCGCGACCGGCAAGGCCGGTGTGTGCATGGCCACCAGCGGTCCCGGTGCGACCAACCTCGTGACCGCCATCGCCGATGCGTACATGGATTCGACGCCGCTGGTGGCGATCACCGGCCAGGTGCCGCAGGCCATGATCGGGCGCGGCGCGTTCCAGGAGACGGACATGATCGGCGTCACGCTGCCGATCGTGAAGCACTCGTACCTGGTCACGGACATCAACGACATACCGTGGATCGTGAAGGAGGCGTTCTACATCGCGCAGAGCGGGCGCCCGGGTCCGGTGGTCATCGACGTGCCGAAGAACGTGCAGCAGGTGAAGACGCAGCCGGTCTGGCCGACCCTGGAGCAGGTGAAGGCGAAGCTGCGCGGATACAATCCCGAGCCGCACGCCGGCGAACTCGAGCTCAACGAGATTATCGGCCTCATCGAGAAGTCGGAGCGCCCCGTCCTCTACACCGGCGGCGGCATCATCACGTCCGAGGCAGCCGCCGAGCTGCGCCGGTTCGTGGAGACCACGCGCATCCCGATCACCACCACGCTGATGGGCATCGGCGGCTTCCCCGAGGACCACGAGCTCTCCCTGCGCTGGCTGGGTATGCACGGCGCCGCCTTCGCCAATTGGGCCGTCAACGGCGAGTACGTGCAGCGCAAGTCGCCCTCCGAGCCGATGGTGAAGCTCAAGGACGGCGCGGATCTCCTGCTCGCCTTCGGGGTGCGCTTTGACGATCGCGTGACGGGCAAGTTCGACGAGTTCGCGAAGGGTGCGACCATCGTGCACCTGGACATCGATGCGTCGGAGCACAACAAGAACCGCCGGGTGCAGCTCGCCGTGCATGGCGACCTGCGCAACGCGTTGACGCGCCTCAATGTGCTCCTCGCCAAGCGTGGCGGCATCACGCGCAAGTTCACCGCCTGGCACGAGCAGGTGGCGGAGTGGAAGGCCAAGGCGCCGTTCCAGTACACGAACAAGTCGGAGTTCGTGGACTCCGACCACATCAAACCGTTCGCGCGCGGCGGCGAAGAGTACATCCTGCCGCAGATGGTGATCGAGGAGCTGTATCAGCTCACCAAGGGCGAGGCGTACATCACCACCGGCGTGGGCCAGCACCAGATGTGGGCGGGCCAGTGGTACAAGTACAAGAATCCGCGCCAGTTCATCACCTCGGCCGGCCTTGGCTCGATGGGCTTCGGTTTCCCGGCCGCGCTGGGTGTGAAGGTGGCGCTGCCGGACAAGCAGGTGGTGGACATCGACGGCGACGGTTCGTTCCTGATGAACATCCAGGAGCTGGCCACCGCCAACGTCGAGAAGATCGCGGCCAAGGCCATCATCCTCAACAACCAGCACCTCGGCATGGTGGTGCAGTGGGAGGACAATTTTTACGGCGGCAATCGCGGGCACACCTATCTCGGTAACCCGGAGAATCGCCAGGCGATCTACCCGGACTACGTGAAGGTCTGCACCAGCTTCAACGTGCCGTGCGAGCGCGTGGTGTACCGCAAGGACCTGCGCGCCGCGCTGCAGCGCATGCTGGATTCCAAGACGGCTTTCGTCCTGGACGTGATCACGCCTTACACGGAGCACGTGCTGCCGTTCATCCCGGCCGGTCGCACGGTGGCGGACATGATCTGGAAGGCGTGATCCGCTGCTTCCCCGCGGGCGGCGCACCGGGCCGGAAGGCGGGCGGGGCGCTGCCCGGGGACCGCTGGACGGCCCCGGGGGATTCCACTACGTTGCCGCGCATGTCGAAGGCCGCGAAAGCGACCGGGCCCACTTTTGAGGAGGCCTTGGGCAAGCTCGAGGCGATCGTCGAAGCCATGGAAGGCGGCGACCTTCCGCTCGAGCAGCTGCTGGCCCGTTATGAGGAGGGCGCGCGCCTGGTGACCTTCTGCCAGGGCCGCCTCGCCGCCGCCGAAGTCCGCCTGCGCGAACTCGAACCCCAAGCCGTGGCGAAGACGGCCGGCGCAGCGGAAGACGAAGCCGACGTCGAAGACGACGAGGCGGAACCAGACCCGGATGCGGACGAGGGCGGCGCTGCCGCCGGGGGCGGACGCGCTCCTTGAGCGACCCAGCGGTCGTTGCAACGCGTGAGCGAGTGACGGTGTAAGACGACCGCAGATCCGACAGCTTTAGAACCCGTGCAACCAACCCAGAACGTTCCACCGTACGTTGCTCCCATGAGCCGATATCTCGACATGGTCGATCACCCCGACCACGTGAAGAAGCTGACGCTCGAGCAGAGCATCCAGCTCGCCGCGGAGGTCCGCCACGAACTGATCACCAAGCTGGCCAAGAACGGCGGGCACCTGGGGCCGAACCTCGGGGTGGTCGAGCTGACCATCGCGTTGCACCGCGTGTTCACCACGCCGAAGGACAAGTTCGTGTGGGACGTGAGCCACCAAGTGTATGTCCACAAGCTGCTCACCGGCCGCAAGAACCGCTTCCATACCATCCGCACCACCGACGGCCTGAACGGCTTCGCCCTGCGTTCGGAGAGCGAGCACGACTGCTACGGCGCGGGCCACGCGGGCACGGCGCTCTCGGCGGCCCTGGGCATGTGCGCGGCGCGCGACCAGCGCGGCACCGACGAGCAGGTGGTCTGCGTGTTCGGCGACGCCGCGCTGACCAACGGCATCTCGTTCGAGGCGCTGAACAACATCGCGCACACCACGAAAAAGTTCATCGGCATCCTCAACGACAACGAGTGGTCCATCGCCAAGAACGTCGGCGCCATCGCCGGCTACCTCAGCCGCCTCACTTCGAACCCGCGCTATCACCAGTTCCAGAAGGACTTCGCCACGTGGCTCAAGCGCCTTCCCAAGGGCGAGCTTGCCGTGCGCCTCGGCCAGAAGGCGGAGGAGGCGCTCAAGGGGGTCGTGACCGACATGACCCTGCAGCGCACGCACGAAGGGCCCGGCACGGACGGACGCGGCGGCAACGGCAGCAGTCTCATCTTCGAGGAGTTCGGCATCAAATACCTGGGGCCGTTCGACGGCCATGACCTGCCCACGCTGGTCGGCGTGCTCGAGTTCGCCAAGACCTGCGACATGCCGGTGGTCATCCACGTGCTGACGCAGAAGGGCAAGGGCTTCGAGGCGGCCATCAAGCAGCCGGAGAAGTTCCATGGCCTCGGACCCTACTGCGCCGAGACCGGCGTCGTCGCCGGGCCCAAGGTGGGCACGCCGCCGATGTGGCAGGAGGTCTTCGGCCGCACGATGGTGAAGCTCTGCCAGCAGAACAAGAACGTGGTCGGCATCACCGCCGCCATGCCCAGCGGCACGAGCCTCAAGCTGCTCGACCAGGCCGTTCCCAAACAATACTACGACGTCGGCATCGCCGAGGAGCACGCGGTCATTTTCGCCGCAGGCATGGCCACGATGGGTTTCCATCCGGTCGTCGCC
>CAZYJB010000200.1:0-7062 GCA_964647675.1 uncultured Verrucomicrobiota bacterium
ACGCACCAACGCATTGATCCTGCGCAATCCGAGCGCGTTCAACTTCCTCGACGCGGGTGTCCCTTTCTACGGCACGCCGGCCGCCAAGGAGCTTCGCAAGAAGGTGAAGGGTCCGCTCCTCATCCAACTCGCCGAACTCGACGAGCGCGTCAACGCGAGCTGGACCGAGTACGAACAAGATCTCAAGGCGGCCGGTGCCCGCTACACGATGCACATGTACCCGCGCGCCAACCACGGCTTCCACAACGATTCGACCGCCCGCTACGACAAGGAACAAGCCACGCTCGCCTGGGACCGCACCCTCGCGTTCTTCAAGGAGCACCTGCGGTGAACAGCTTCGGAAGGAGCGGGACCATTCCAGCTGGGTCGTGAGTTCCGCCTCGCGACTCAGCGACCACCGGGCGGCGGATCCGTCATCGTCTGCCGCGCCTTTTTCTCATGCGTCAAATCCGGAACGGATTGGATGAGGAATTCGAGAGACTCTCTCCTTGAGACGGCCCGCGCGCCTCCCTACCGTGCATGCCACCTCGCCCGGCAGTCCCTTCCGCAGCACCACTCCAACCCGATCACTACGGTTCGCGGCTTCGCCCGCGTCCCATCCCATGAAAACACCATTCCCCCTGCTCCGCTGGCTCGGCCTCCTCGCCACCACTTGGACACTCGCCGGTGCCACGGCGTCGGCCGCCACGGCCCTCGTGAGTTTCGGATTCGACGAGGGCGGCGGCACGCGCACGACCGACAGCCTCAACAGCCTCTCCGGCGTGCCCGGCGATCCGGCCAACCCGCCGACGTTTGTCACCGATTCGCCCTCCGGCCGTGCCGGAGATTCCGCAATGAAGTTCGAGAACGGCCAGTATCTGACCGTGGAGGATCCTGACACGCGCATGCAGTTCGACCGCGCCAATCCGAACTTCACACTTCAGGCGTGGGTGAAGTTCGACGGCAATCCCGCCGGCCGCATGGTGTTCTTTTATACCGGCGGCCCGGGTGGGGCGGTCTCGTTCTCGGTGAACACGGACCGCACGGTGTTCGTCACCACGCTCGCGGTGGCGGACGTGAGCTCGCAAGCGGCGATTCCCGACGACGCCGGCTGGCATCACATCGCCGTGGTTCATGAAAACGGCAAGGAACTGCGATTCTACGTCGATGGCACCCTGGCCGACACCGTCGCGTACACGGGCGGCATGCACTTCGCGCGCACCCAGAAGTTCTTCAGTATCGGCGGCGAATGGAACGGCGCGCTGCGCTACACCGGCCTGGTCGATCGTCTCAAAATCACCAGCGGCATGCTCACCCCCGAGGAACTGGATGCCAAAGCGGCGCCGCCTGTGGGCCTGGTGGATTTTCCGTTCGACGAGGGCAGCGGCACCCGGGTCGGCGATCGCATCAACGGTCTGACCGGGGTTCCCGGCGCCCCGGCCAACCCGCCGACCTTCGTCACCGATTCGCCCTCCGCGCAGGCCGGCGACACGGCCATCAGCTTCGAGAATGGGCAGTACTTCACGGTGGAGGATCCCGACACCCGCATGCAGTTCGACCCCGGCAACCCGAACTTCACGCTTCAGGCCTGGGTGAAGTTCGACGGCAATCCGGCGGGCCGCATGGTGTTCTTCTACACGGGCGGTCCGGGCGGCGCCGTCTCCTTCTCGGTGAACACCGACCGCACGGTCTTCGTGACCACTCTGGCCATCGCCGACGTCAGTTCGCAGGCCGCGATTCCCGACGATGGCGGCTGGCATCACATCGCCGTCGTGCACGAGAACGGCAAGGAGCTGCGCTTCTATGTCGACGGCACCCTGGGCCATACCGCCGAGTACACCGGGGGCATGCATTTCGCGCGCACGCAGAAATTCTTCGGCATCGGCGCGGAATGGAACGGCGCCCTGCGCTACACCGGTCTCCTCGATCGCCTGAAAGTGACCAGCGGCATCCTGGCGCCGGAACAACTGGACTTTCAGAAGATCCCGCCCGCCGGCGCCGGCCTGACGGTGGGACGCGCCAGCGTCTCGCCCTTCGGGTTCAGCGTGAGCGTCAACGATTCCGGCTCCACTCTCGCCAATACCAATACGGTCACCCTGACCTTCAATGGCGCGACGGTCTCGCCGAGCTCGGTCACCAAGAGCGGCACCACCACGACCATCGCCTACACCGCCGCCAACCCCCCGCTGCCGTCGGGCTCCACCAACACCGCCACGATGTCGATCAAGGACAACCAGGGACGCTCGTACTCCACGAGCGAAACCTTCGTGGTGGCTCGGTACGGCACACTCCCGGCGGCCGCCGGGCTGCCCGACAGTGCCGTCGACAAATCGAAGAAGGGCTTCCGCATCCGGTCCTACCAGATCGAAGGCGGTGAACGGACGGGCACCATCGCCTACAACGAGCAGGTGCTCGCCGGAGCGCTGGGTGACAATCTCGCCAACCTCGACGATGCCGGCGGCGTGGACGCCACCGGTTACTTCACGTGGCCGGGCGTGATCAACTTCGACACCGATCCCCTCGCGCAGAACGGCTACTTCAACGATCCGGACTTCACCGCCAGCACCTTCGCCGGCATCCCGGGTCTCAATGGCTCCCTCGAAGAGTTCGCCCAGGAGTTCATCACGGCCCTCGAGTTCGATGTCCCGGGCATGTACACCATGGTCGTCAACACCGACTGGACCGGCTTCCCGAACGAAAGCGACGGCTTCCAAGTGCGGTCCGGTACCGAACCGACCAACGCGACCTCCAGCGTCGTGCTCGGATTCTTCGACGCCCTCGCCCCGGCCGGCCCGGATCGCGGCGTGGCCAACTCGCCGTTCCTGGTCTATGTCCCGAAGGCCGGCATCTATCCGTTCCGGCTGCTCTACTTCCAGACCGCGGGCACCGCGAACCTGGAGTGGTTCACCACCGATGCCGACGGCGTCCGCGCGCTGATCGGCGACGCCGCCAACGCAAAGTCCGTGCCGGCCTACTACCAGTGGACCACGCCGCCCTCGGCGCCCGATCTGTCCCTGGCCCGCTCGGCAACCGGCATCGTGATCACCTTCTCGGGCACGCTGCAGTCGGCGGACAGCGTGACCGGCACCTGGGCGGATGTGGCGGGAACCAGCCCGCTCAACGTCCCGACTACCTCGGCAGGGAAATTCTACCGCGCCAAACGCTGAGCGGACGCCAGCCTCGACGCCTGGTTGAGATCACGGACAGGAATCCCGAAAAGCTTGGGGTACCAAGCCAGCCGGGGTTCCTGTCCGATTTGTTTTCTCCCTTGGCGGAAGCGCGCCGGATCCCGTTCCGCCGCGCTGCCACGGAAGGTGCCAGCTCACTTCGGTCCCTCGGCGCTTCCCACCAACTCGGAGGCATGGGCGATTTCGTCTGCCAAGGCGGCCCGTTCCTTCGCCGTCAGTTTGAGCGCGAGCACGCCCGAGAGCACAGAGGCCGCGCGCAGGTGCACCCCTCTCCAAAGCAGTTGCCACGAAATGACTGAGGGGAACCCACTCTGCGGTGTTCGCCACGGGCAAAACTGGGGAGGTCCGTCCCGGCCTGGCCGTCCCTTCCGCCGAATCGCGCACCCTCAGAGTCCAAGGCCCAGGCGGGACTGACTCACTCGAACCGCCAGTTCCGGACCGGCAGCCGGTCGCGCCGCTTCCTGCGAAAGGAGTGAGTCGAAGGCTTCCGGCGAACGATTCAGCGCGAGGCGATAGGCGAGGAGACTGTTCGCGGATACCGATGCGATCCCGGCGCGCGCACCGGCCTTCGCCACCACCGGCGGCGTGGGCGACGGCGGCGGCGTGGGCGACGGCGGCGGCGTGGGCGTGGGCACAGGGAACTCTGCCACCCGCGCGGGCGGCGCGGGCCGGTCATACCACATCGCCCCCCCCACCAGCAGCACCACGAGCGCGGCCACGCCAGCCGTCCAACCCCAGCCTGCGAAGGCGCCCCAGACGGGACCGTGTCGACGCGGTTCCGACTCGGCGCGCAGCCGGGCAGCGATCCGGAGGTGCAGATGGGACGACGCGCTGGCCTCGGGCAGGTGCCGGGCCGCCGTGGTGTGATCGTCGCAGACGGCGGACAACTGTCGGAAGCTCTCGCGACACCCGGCGCAGTCCTGAAGGTGCAGGCGAAGCTCGGTGGCCTGGTCGTCGGGACACGCACCGCAGGCGAGCAGGGCCACGGCTTCGAGACGTGAAGGACAGGGTTTCATGCGTTCATTCCTCCGTCAGCGCTTTCATCCGGCGAAGGCGTTCCAATCCGTGGTGGAGTCGCGACTTCACCGTCCCCACCGAACAACCCAGTGCCGCGGCGATCCCTTCCAGCGAATCCTCCGCGTAGAATCGCAGGTAGACAACCTCGCGTTGCTTCGCGGGCAGCGCCGCCAGGCTGCGCAGCACGCGCGCCGCCCGCTCCGCCTGCTCGAGACCGCTCCCCGGGTGCGGAGCGTCATCCTGCATGCCGTTCAGGAATCCCTCGGTCTCGTCACGGTCTCCACCGAAGAGCAGCGAGAACGGCGCGGGCCAGCGTCGGCGCAGCGAATTCAGGTGCCGGTGGATCAGGATGCGGCACAACCAGGTGAAGAACCGGCAGCCGCCTTGAAAACGCGGGAGGCTACGCCAGGCCTCGATCAGCGTTTCCTGCACGAGATCCTCCGCCGCGGCGACATCGCGCGACAGGCCGGTGGCCTGCCGCAGCAACCGGTCCGCATGCTCCCGGCAGAGTTCGCCGAACGCCTCGGCATCACCGCAACGGGCCCGACCGATGAGGTCGGACCCGTCACTCGCTGCGGTGATCGCCGGCTCGGTATTCAAGGCGGGAGTCACTGGGATTCCGGATCATCCACGAGGCGGCCACCCACTCCTCATTTCACGGCCTTCCCGGCGTTCTTGCCGTCCAGATGGAAGGCCGGCCCATCCTTCTCGACGAAGATCAACGACGCGTTCCAGTCGTCGGCGTAGCGGAACTTCGAGAGCAATTCGAACCCGCGGTCGACGCCGTTGAACTCGAAGCGGCGGACCTGGAACGGTTCGTTGAACAACGGATCCTGAGCCTTCACGAGCCCCGCCGCTCCCGAAAGCCGGTACTCGAACGCGGCGCGCAGCATCGTCAGCTTCACTTCGGCGGCGAACTCCTTGAGCCGGCACTTCTCGAACACCGGGAAGAAGACGTGCACGAACAGGTTGGGATGGTTCGCGACTTTGTCGTTGAACGCCTTGATCTGCGGAACGAACTCGCCGTAGGGCACCGCCATCAGCGCGGCGGCCTCATCGTAAAGCGCATCCAACTCACCCAACTGCCGCAGCAATCCCGCGGTCGTGCCGCCGGCCGACTCGATAAAGGCCTCGGGGGTCGGCGTGCCCGGAGCCGGAGGCCCCCCGTTCTCGCTCAAGACCACGCGCAACAGCTCCCGGGTCTTTTCCAAGGCCTCCGCGTCGTCGCGCGAGGCGGCCTGGAACTCCTGGATCCTGCGCGTGTGCCAGTCCTTGAACGAGATGCGCTCGGCCACCACGCACTGCACCATCTTGCCAGGTTCCGGGGCTGCAGCGATGCCGTCCAGGATCTGCCGGGCAGTCTCCGGCGTCAGGCGGAACCAGTTCTCCGCGATGCTGGACGCGAGGATGTTCCCAATTGCCGCCTGGACCAGCGCCGAGATGAGAATGCCGTCCCTGGAAACCTGCCGACCGAGCACGAACGCGGCGAGCAGATCGTCCCGCGCATCGTCCGGGCGGCCATGTTCCAGATGCCAGCGTACGCGCAGGCGGGCCGCCTGGCTCATCGACTTCGCTTTCGCGAGGCCCGGCAGCAGAAGCTCCGGTCCCTGGGTGAGATCGTAGCCCCAGTCGCAGGGCACCTTCTGGCGCGCCGCCTGCCGGAGCAGCTTGAAGGCGCTGTCATAAGTCGCGATCTGCTCTTCGAACTGCGCGTCGAGGGTGCGCCCACGCCATTCATTGGTGAAGAGATGGTCGTGCTCCGACCGATCGGGGAGCGCCGCGGCGGCCTGCCAATAAAGCAGCGCGGGATTGATGTCGGTGCGCAGGCCCGCGGCGCCGGCGGCGGACGCGGTCCCGCTCAAAGCCAGCGACAGTAGGAGGGAGAGGACCGTCGGAAACGATTTCATGAGGTTTGGGGCGTTGGACTAAGTTTCAGACATACGCGCCGCGGTCGCGTGCCCATTAGTCACCGTCCCCAGCGCGGGGGTTCACATTCTTTTGTCCCGGAGCCGCCCATCGCATTCGGGTCCCGCCAGCGCTCAGAACTTCTCCTGACGCAGAACGCGCACGTCCGATTCGAACGCCACCATGGCGAAACGCGGAAAGTAATCCCGTCCCAGGCGGTCGAGCAGATCGTTCGCCACGCCGGGCTGGACGATGGCTTCGATTTGAATATTGGCGAACTCGGGAATGTCTGCCGGGCGGCGGCCGCGCGAGCCGTCGCCTTCGACGCCGAAAAGCGTCCAGCCGTTGGCGCCGAGCTCACGCAGCAGGGTGGTCACCGCATCCCGGGCATGGGCTTCGCAGATGACCGTGACCAGTTTCATCGGGTGCAGTTTCATGTCAGCGGTAGAGCATCCGCGCGATTTCGAAGTAGATCGGAATGCCCAGGGCGATGTTGAACGGGAACGTGATTGCCAGCGATGCCGTCAAATAGAGGGTCGGATTCGCGTCCGGCAACGACATCCGGATGGCCGCGGGGGCGGCGATGTAACTTGCGCTGGCGCCCAACACTCCGAACAAGGTTGCTCCGCCCAGCTCGAGGCCGGTCCAACGCCCGAGCCAAACCCCCAGGCACCCGTGCAGGACCGGCATCAGCACGCCGAACCCGAGCAGGAACGGACCGACCTTCTTCAGGTCCTCCAGCCGGCGGCCCGCCACGGTGCCCATCTCCATCAGAAACAAGGCGAGCACGCCCTGGAATGGCGTGACGAAAAACGGCTCGACCTTCTCCATACCGGCCTTCCCGCAAAGCGCGCCAGCTACGAGCGATCCGATGAGCAGGAAGATGCTGCGGCCGAACAGCGCCTCGTGCACGGCGGACCGGATTGACGTGAAATCCGGTGCGCCGCTCTGGCTCGTCGCCAGCTTGCCCAGC
>CAZYJB010000201.1:0-7061 GCA_964647675.1 uncultured Verrucomicrobiota bacterium
CGCCTCCCACTTGGTCGACTGCGCGAACTCCCGTTCCAAGGCGGCAAAGAGCCGCGCTGGCTCCCCCTGGGCCGAGCGCGCGAACCGGAGCGCAAGGTTGAGCCACCGATCCACCGCGCGCTCGGACCATCGAATCTTCCCGAATCGGAAGGTGTCCGTGCGGCGCATGGCGGCGAAGGCGGCCTCGAATGCCGGGCGGGGACCTTCGACCGGGAGCGGCTGCGTCAACGCCACCGACAGACCGGCCACGATCGCCGCATTCAGGTCCTTGCCAAATCCGTTGTCGAAGAACCCGAGATCGTAAGCGGCGCGGTAGGCCTTCTCCGGTTGCCCGGCATAGATGGCCGCCAGGGGAAGCAACGTCATCTGTCCGCACACGGTGGGAAGGCTCTGCCACATTCGTTCCGGTGGGAGTGCCCGTTCCAGGTCCCGCTCGCCGAGCACCCATCGGGCGGCGAACTGCCATTCCTCGAGCCAGTCCCTGGCCAGAGCCTCTTAACCGGGCTGCCCCACGACGGCCCTGGTCTCGGGCCATTCCAGGTACGCGCGGGCCAGGGTGCGAACGGTGACGGGCCAGCCTCCCCTGCCCTCCGCGTCGTGCAGCGCATGCAGAAGAATGAGTTTGTGCCGAGTGTCATCCGTGATGGTCCCCGGGGATGACGCGCGGTTCCACTGCCCGTAAGACTCCGTGTCGGGGCGCAGGGGAAGGTAGGGCCGAAGCCGGAGGCGCGCGGCGGCGGCGGCCCGGGCGTTGGCATCCAGCTTCTCGCCTTCCTGCCAAACCTTTGGTGGATCTGCCAACTGCTGAACGCGTTCGCGGGGCTGAAACTCGATGGGCCCGCCGAGGGCGTCCCCGATGGCAGAGCCGAAAACCAGGCCACGAATGCGTTCGGCCAGGTCCACACCGGGACCCAGCGCAATGCTCGGGGAGGCGTGCATCACCGATGCCCATGCCGCGGCCGTCCCGGTCACGGCCAGAAACCGACGTCGACTGCTGATGGACGCGCCGTGGCCTGATCGATCGGGGTTCACATGGCCTCCCCGGGAAGCAGCCCGGGCCGCAGGACCAGCGCCCGGGAGAGTTCGAGCAAGGCGCACTTGAGCTGCAATCCGCGAACCGGCAACTGCGCGTACCCGATCAGACGCCGCATGATTTCGACGCCGGCCAACTGGAGCATCAGCAAGTCATCGAAACCGGGCGGGGCGTCGTAGGCTTTCCGCCACCGCCGTCGCTTGGCCACGGGTTGGTCGGAAAGAAAGAGATGCGCGAGAAACACGCCAACATCGAACTCGGGCCGGCCGAAGAAGGCAAACTCGGGATCGATAATCCGCGGCCCGGTCGGGGTGCGCAAGAGGCTGCCGGGAAAGAAATCTCCATGGAGCAGGCTTCCACCGTCCGCCAGGTAAACCTCCCTTCCCAGCCGGGCCACTTCATCGACATAGGCCGCATCCGACTGCAGGCGGTGTGCCGCCTGCGCGAGCCCGGGCGTCATCGCATCGAGGTCCAATCCGTTGGCGGGGGTCAGCGGCACCACGAAGATATGGGAGTGGTTGAGTTCGCGCATCTCGCGGTTGGCGAGTCCGCATGGACCGCCGGGACACGGGCTGAGCCGATGGAGTCGGGCGAGGAATCCCGCCATCACCTCGATTTCGGAGTCGTCGATGGTTTCCCCTGCGTAGAGCCCCGTGTAGTCGCTGTTTTCACCCAGATCCTCCAACACGAGCACTCGGGCCGCCGCGTCTGAATCGATCAGCCGCGGCATCATTCGGGCCACGTGCGAAGCTCCGGCCACCAACCGATAGAACTCGGCTTCACGGCAGGCGCGGTCCCACGGCGCGGCGAACTGGGGGTACTTCTCCACCCACGGGCGAGCCTGCTTTACAATCAGCGAGCCGTCCGTGGTGGTCACGCGCACGGTACAGTTCATGTTACCCTCGCCGGCCTTCCTGGCGGCAACCGCACGGGATGCCGGCGCGAGGATTCCCCGCACCTTGAGGAACTTTTCCAGGGAAGCCGTATCGCCCGGGTCCAGGAAGAAGAGATCCGGATGGGCCGCCCGAAAACAAGCAACCGCGTTGGTCATGCTTCCAGGCAGGGTCAGACCGCCAGGAGTCGCCTGAGTTCCTCATCCGTCGCCTTCGCCGTGAGGATGTAGGTACGACCGTCCTTGGACCAACTTGCCGTGTTCATGGGGCCGACCTGTGCCAGGAGCGGCTCGGCGCCGAGGCCTGCTTGGTCCCACTTCACGTCCCGAACAACGAACAGATCCACATGGCCACCGACCTGGAGATGCAGACAGACCATCGACACCGTGCGTCCGTTCCACTGAAAGATGCGGCATCCCTTGATCGTCGCCTGGTTCAAGACGGCGGGGAGGGCAAGATCATCAGGCGCGCTTTGCGACCTCAGGTACTCGCGAATCCGCCCGAGATCCGAATCCATGAAGGAAACGTGGGGCTTCACCTGACCGGCAGTGACCACCGATTCCCGAAACGCTGCGAAAACCTCGGCACGGCTCCGGTCGCGGCTGAAGTTGAGGACCCCGAAGGTCAACAGAAGTATCACGGAGGCCGCCAGCGCCAGCAGGGCGGGGCGACGCCACCACGACCGGGGAGCGGGGCGAACCACCTTCCCGGTTGCGGCGATGCGCTCCTTCAGACCGGGTGGAAACTTCACGGCCTCGAAGAGCTTCTTTCGAATGGCAACGTCGGCGGCCATCTCACGCTCGACCCATTGTGCGAGGTGGTCGTCCTGCCGCAGTTGGTCGAAGGCTTGTGCGAATTCCGGTGCGTCCTTCCGATCCACATCCGGACGGAAGGCACGCAGGATGAATTTGGCTTGTTCACTATTCATGGGCGGCCTGAGCAGAGGTAGGCGCGGACGGGAAGCGGAGAATGCCTGGGGAGCCGGAAGACTTCGGGTCCATGAGCACCTTGCGGAGGGCGTCTTTTCCGCGGGAGATCCGGGACATCACCGTCCCGATGGGGATTTCCAGCAGGGCGGCGATCTCTCCATAGGCGAGGTCCTCCATATAGAAGAGAGCGAGTGGCACGCGATACCGTTCCTCGATGGCTTGGAGCGCCGACAGAACGTCCCCGGCCTCGCACCGGCTGATCTGCTGAGGATCGATCTGGGGAAGCTCGGATTCGGCCTCCGAGATCTCGATCTCTGGCCAACGGGCTTCCCGCCGCTTCCAACCCAGAAAAACCCGGTAGAGAGTGGTCAACAGCCACGACTTCATCTTGGACGGATCGCGGATGGACCCGCCCTTTTCGAAGAGCAGGCCGAAGGCCTCCTGGGTCAATTCGCCCGCGTCGGACTCGTTCCGGGTGAGGCTTCGGGCGAACCGGTACGCGGGTTCGTACAGCACGTTCACTGCATCTTCAAAATCGGGGTTCACCACGGTGGGGCGGAGTTGTGTGCGCTTCTACCGCGTGGCCCCGCCGATCAGCGGATCCGGCAGTGAGGCCTCCTGGACCATGGCCTCGAACACAGCCACCGAGCGTGGACCCACGAAGCGTCGACGCACGAATCCGTCCTTGTCGATGAGGACCGTCGTAGGGAGTTCCCCGCCATTGAACCGGCTCCCCACCTCGTTGTGTGCGTCGATCAGCACCGGATAGTTGATGCCG
Organism: uncultured Verrucomicrobiota bacterium; assembly: GCA_964647675.1. Taxonomy (GTDB): domain Bacteria; phylum Verrucomicrobiota; class Verrucomicrobiia; order Limisphaerales; family CAIMTB01; genus CAIMTB01. The sequence continues at coordinate 3,634 of CAZYJB010000201.1, forward strand.
CGGCGCTTCACCGTCGCCACGACTTTGCGGCGGATCTCCTGGATCGAGGGCGCGTGCTTCGCGTCATGCTCCTCGTGCCCGTCATGGGCATGGTGCGCTTCCTCCGCCGTGTCCGAAGGCTGGGCGTGCCCACCGACATGGCCATGGCTGTCCGCGAGGTTGTCGAGTGAGACGCCCAGGATGACAAGTTCGGGACCGTGGCGCTTGCGCAATTCAATCAGGGCGGGCAGCTCGCCGATGCACGCGGGGCACCAGGTGGTCCAGAAATTGATCAGGACAATCTTTCCGCGCGCCTCGGAAAGGCGCAGGGCCGAACCGTCTAAGGTGGCCAACTCGAAGTCCGCGGCGGGGATCCGGCGTCGGGCCGCGATGGCGCCGCTCGGGAGGGAGGGCAGATCGGCGGGCGCCCGGGGTGGACCCTCCTGGAACCAGGCCTTCGCGGTGGTCACGGCGGCCCGGACCTTTTCGAGGCTCTCCGGCTTGAACTCCTTCAGGCCACTCTGCTCGTTCTCGACCGCGATCGCATCGGAGAGCTTGAGTCCAAAGCTCTGTCCTGAGAGGCGGCCCAGCGTGTGGAGGGCGAGCGCGGCGATGTCCGCCTGGGGATCGTCGAGCAGCGGCATGATGGCAGACACCGCGGATGGCCCCGGGCTTCGCCGCAGGGATTCCAGTCCGAGCCTCCGGATCTGAGGATCCGGGTTTTTGAGTTGGTGGGTGGCGAGCGCCGGCAACGCTGGGTGCGACCAGGCCAGCAGCCCGCTGAACGCGGCCTCGCAAACGTTTTGGTCCGGGTCCAGAGCTCCCGACACCAGAATCGCCTCCAACTCGGCGGGGAGCGGCTGTCCTTTCGGAAGGGAGCGTCCGATCTGCTGAATGGCCACTTCGCGGTGAACGATCTTGCCCGTGTTCCAAGCGGCGACAATGGCCGAGGGCGGGAAAGGATCATGGGCAATAAGCTCTTCCAGGACCTCTGCGGGCGGCGCGTCGTTGGAGAAGCTAGAGCGCTGCATAAGCCTTGATTCGATGGGCTTGCGAAAGGACCACGCCATGATCGACAGCATCAGCATGGCTCCCAGCAGAACGAGCCGCACCGGCAAGGCGGAGGCGCCTTGAGTTCGGGATCCCCGGGCTGGCGGCCCTCCCTCGTCCGGGCTTGGATGCCTCAAGGGATGACTGGTGCAGCTCATGCCCTTCCCCCTTGGCCATGCGACCCAACTCCAGCGCCCCCCAGGGCGGGGCCAAGGGGCGGGCGGCTGGGACGGATGTCCGTTTGCATGCTTATGTGATGCGCGAAGGGGCGAGCGCATTCCGGCCGAATCGAGGTCAGGGCGTTGAGCATACCGGTTACCCCGGGTCCGTAGACACGGGAAAAACCCGCGGTCCGGAATTCCCACCCACCAGGCGTGCCTCTCCCATCGCGACCCCCGACCCGTGGCAATTCCGCCCACCCTCGGCGAGAGGATTGCCGGCTTTCTGGCGGACACGCGCCCTCCACGCGGGTCCGGCGCCCCGCCCCCGACTGGGCGGACTTCGACCGGGCGTTACGTCCCCCGGCGAACCGGCGAATCGGGGAACCGCGACGGATCCGAAGGCTGGCCTCGGACGTTTGCCCTACTGGCGCTGCCACGCGAGCCATCTGGCGAACAGGCTCCGCACGAACGGCGTCAGGCGGGTCCGCCCATAAAGATCGCCGGTGCGCCGAATCGCGTCCGCCTGGGTGGGGTACGGGTGGATGGTGGCTCCGATCGTCTTCAGTCCGAGACCTCCCTTCATCGCCAGGGTCAGCTCTGAAATCAGATCGCCGGCATGAGGCGCAACCACGGTCGCCCCGACGATCCGGTCGGTGCCACGCCGGACGTGGATCTTGGCGAAGCCCTCGGTTTCGCCATCCAGGATGGCCCGGTCCACCTTGCCCAGATCCTGGACGAACGTGTCGATTGCCGTGCCCTTGTCCCTGGCCTCCTTCTCATACAGGCCCACATGGGCGATCTCGGGGGAGGTGTAGGTGCACCACGGTATTTGCAGCGCGCTGGCCTTCGCACGTCCCTTGAAAAGCGCGTTCTGGATGACGATGCGGGCCATGAAGTCGGCCGCATGGGTGAACTGGTAGGGAGAACAAATGTCCCCGCAGGCATAGACGCGGGAGTTCGTCGTCAGGAGGCGATCGTCCACCTTGACACCCCGCTTGTCGAACGAGACGCCCCCCGCCTCCAAGCCGAGGCCTTCCACGTTCGGCGCCCGACCGACCGCGACCAGCATTCGATCGACCTCCAGATCGTAACCTTCCCCGTGGGATTCAACCTCCAGACGGACGTTCGAGCCCGAGCGGGACAGCTTCAGATCCTTGCCGCAACACAGGAGGTGGACCCCATCGCGTTTCATGGCCGCGTGAACAATTTGGGCGGCGTCCCGGTCCTCCCGGGGGAGAATGCCATGGGCGCTCTCCACCAGGTACACTTCGCATCCGAAACGGGCGAAGCTCTGGGCCATCTCGCAGCCGATGGGACCGGCGCCGATGATTCCCAACCGCTTGGGCAGTTCGGTCAGGGAGAACAGGGTTTCGTTCGTCAGATAGGGCACATCGGCCAGTCCCGGAATGGGCGGTGCCGCGGCGCGGGCGCCGGTGGCGATGACGGCCTTCGCGAATCGAAGCGTTTGCCCGGCCACCTCGATGGCGTCGGGACCGACAAACCGTCCCCCGCCGAGGAACACATCGACGCCCAGTTCGCGGAATCGCGCGGCGGAATCATGCGGACTGATCTCCGCCCGGAGCCGCCGCATGCGCTCCATGACGGCCCCAAAATCCACGCTCACCTCACCTTCCACCCGGACTCCGAACTTCTTCGCCTCGCGGACACCTGCTGCCGCTCTGGCCGCTCGAATCAGCGCCTTGGAGGGCACACAGCCGACGTTCAGACAGTCACCGCCCAGCAGGTGCTTCTCGATGAGGGCGACGCGGGCGCCCAATCCCGCCGCGCCGGCGGCGGTGACGAGTCCGGCCGTGCCCCCGCCGATGACCACCAGATTGTAGCGGGCGGCAGGCTGGGGATTCACCCAGTCGCCGGGGTGGACGTGGGCGCGCAGCCGCTGATTGTGTTCGTCCCAGGGTTGGAGCGGTGCGAAGCGGGAGGGGTCAAAGGCGGACGAATCGGTGGAAACGGTGGAGGAGGACATGGTCAAGCAGCAGGTCCGGTGCGTTTCGCGAGGGCACGACGGGCAATCCGGGTGATCATTACAGTGACGGCGAGCGTGGCCACCAAGCCCACGCCATACAGCGCCCACTCGGCCGGTGAGCGCTGTTGACCCGCGGCGCCGGCACGCGCGAGTGAACCCAGGTACACGTACATCACCGTGCCGGGCATCATTCCGATCCAGGAGGCCAGCACATAGCCCCTGAGCGAGACCCGCGTCAGACCGAATGCGTAGTT
>CAZYJB010000202.1:0-7053 GCA_964647675.1 uncultured Verrucomicrobiota bacterium
GGGGTCGTGGCTTCCGACGCGGTGCTCACCGTCGCGGCCGGACCCACCGCGGCGAGTCTTGCGGTCGCGCGCGGTGCCAATGGAACAATTCGCGTTTCATGGCCCACGGCGGCCGGCTTCCGGCTCCAATCCTCCGGCAGCGTGGCGGGTCCGTACACCGATGATTCGAGCCCGGTGCTGATCGAAGGCGACTCCAACGTGGTCGTGGTCACCCCGTCGGGTGCCCCGCGATTCTACCGGCTCGCCAACTGACCGGAAACCCGGTCTGCGGTCTTCTCCCGCGGTTCGCGCCCCGACGCGCGGGAGGCAACAACCCCCGGCGCCCTGATTCACCTCACAGGGTACCGGGGGTTCCGCTTTCCCGGGCACGGGGAACAACCGACCCACTACTCATGGCCGCCCCCATGACGTCCCTCTGAAGACTCGGTGGGAACCGGTTCTCAGACGGACGCTTCTTCGGGAGTCGCGGTGACGTCGGGATGGTCGGGACCGGTCTCGAAGAAATTCTGAATGGCGCGGATCGCCTCGCGCTCGTCGTCGCCGCTGGCCTCCACGTCCAGCGCAGCGCCCAGCGTGGCGCTCAGCAGCATGACCCCGAGAATGCTTCGCGCATCCGTCAGGGTCCCGCCAAACCTCAGTTTGATCTCAGACCGGAATCGCCGGGCGATCTGGACCAGCGCCGAGGCCGGTCGAAGGTGAAGTCCAGGATTCCACCGAACGGTGACTTGGGTTCGCTGCATACGTCATCCCCCTTGCCAAAGTCAGACCGGGGGACGGCGCGAATGTTCATTCATCCCCGCGCAACGGCAAGGGACCAACTTGTGCAGCATCGAGGAATACTCCCGAAGACCCACGGCCCGCCGTCCCCCAACTGCGCGAGGTCGGCCAACACCCGCTCAACTCGAGCAGCGTTCTCAGGGGTCGGATCCAGCAGGAAATCAATGTCCCCCGTGAACCTCGGATGGCCGTGGAACGCCACCGCATGTCCCCCCGGCCAGGAGATAACGGACTTCGTTGGCGTTGAACAACGTGACAAACTCGCGCAAGTCCTTGCTCAGTTTCATGGCCCGAGGCGTCCCGGATGATTTGGAGGCAGAGGTCCAGTCGCTCCTGACCGCTCTGCCGTGCGAGTTCCGCCCGGTTCGCCGCCGTCGCATCGCAGTGCGAGCGGTGGATGGCAACCACGCGATCCGTGGGCACACCCTATCGAAACTTTCGCCCGACACACCAGCCCGCAGTGCCCAGTTCAGTGCTTCGGTATCGCCTCGAGGATCCGTCGCACGATGTCGTCCGGCGTCACGCCATCGCTCTGCGCCGCGAAGTTCGGTCCGAGACGGTGCCGCATGACCGCCGGGGCAACCGCCGCAATATCCTCGCAGGCAACGCAGCTTTCGCCGCGCAACAGCGCGCGCGCGCGCGCGGCCATGACGAGACCGAGGCTCGCGCGCGGTCCCGCTCCCCAGCTCAGCCATTTCTTGCAGAAATCCAGCGCCGCCGGATCCCGCGGTCGTGTCACGCGCACCAGCCTCTCGGCATAGTGATACACGTGGTCGGCAATCGGGATGCGCTTCACTGCGGATTGCAGCGCCACGATTTCCTCGGCCGAAAGCACGGCTTCCGGACTGCCGCCACCGGCCATGGTGCCGCGCTTCATGATCTCCAACTCCTCCTCGCGGCTCGGGTAGTCGACCGTGATCATGAACAGGAAGCGGTCCAACTGCGCTTCGGGCAGCGGATACGTGCCCTCCTGCTCGAGCGGGTTCTGCGTCGCCAGCACGAAGAAGGGGTCCGGCAACGGATAGTCGGTGCCGCCCGCCGTCACGCGACGCTCCTGCATCGCCTCGAGCAGCGCCGCCTGCGTCTTCGGCGGCGTGCGGTTGATCTCATCGGCCAGGATCAAGTTGTCGAAGATGGGACCGTGCAGAAACTTGAACCGTCGCTCGCCCGAGGCCGGATCCTGAAAGATCACCTCGGTGCCGGTGATGTCGCTGGGCATGAGGTCGGGCGTGAACTGGATGCGCTTGAAGCTGAGATGCAGCGTGCGCGCGAGGCTCGAAACCAGCAGCGTCTTGGCCAGGCCCGGGACGCCCACCAGCACGGCGTGGCTGCGCGTGAAGATCGCGATGAGGATTTGTTCGATGACGTCTCGCTGCCCGACGATCACCTTGGCCAGTTCATGTTCGAGGGCGGATCGGGCGGTCCGCAGACGCGCGAGCGATTCCAGGGGATCAGGGGCGGAAGGGGTCGTCATGTCGTCGGTGCGTCCATTCGAATGGGATCGGGCGGCGCCGAGGCTTCTCTCCGGCGCGGCCGATTGCAACTCGGAGTTTCCGGCTCCCCGTTTTTCCGGGCGGATCGCGGAGCGGAAGCTCGCCCTGGAAAGGATCACGTCGCATTTTCGGTGGAACCGTCTGCTACGATGCGTTCGATGAAGGTTGCCACCTCACCCGCCCGTGTCGTCACCGGATCCGCCTCCCGCCCCGGGCCGGGACTCGCCGAAATGGCCCGCGCGTTCGCGCGGCGCGATGCGTCCTACGACGGCGTGTTCTTTGTCGCCGTGCGCACGACCGGAATCTTCTGCCGCCCCTCCTGCCCGTCTCGCCCGCTTCCGGCCAACGTCGACTACCTCGTCACGGCCCGCGCCTGCCTTGAAGCCGGATACCGGCCGTGCCTGCGGTGCCGTCCACTGGCGAGCGGCGAAGAAACCCCGGCGTGGGCACGCACGCTCATGGACCGGCTCGAGCGCGCGCCCGAATCCAAGCTCTCCGCTCGCGATCTGCGCGAACTCGGTGTTACGCCCGAACGCGCGAGACGCTGGTTCCGCGACCGCCACGGCATGACCTTCGCCGCCTGGTGCCGCCACCTGCGTCTGGCGCACGCGTTTGTGCGCCTGCGCGCCGGCAGCCGCCTCGACGACACGGTCTTCGATGCCGGCTACGCCTCACACAGCGGGTTTCGCGAAGGGATCCGCCGCCTGTTCGGTTCCGCGCCCGGCCGCCTTCGCCGCGGTCCAACGCCGGATCCCCTGGTCGTGACGCAGTATGCCTCGCCGATCGGACCGCTCCTGCTCGCCGCCCACGACGAAGGCCTGGTGGTGCTCGACTTCCTCGACCGGCGGGCCCTGCCCGAACACCTGCGCACCCTGGCCGCGCGCACCCGGCGCAGCGTGGTCCCCGGGGATCACCGCCATCTCGTCGCGGCGAGAGCGGCCCTCGACGCCTATTTTCGGGGACGGCCTTTCGATACGACACTGCCGTTGGCGCCCTGCGGCACTCCCTTCCAAGTGCGGGTTTGGACCGAACTTCGCCGCATTCCGCCGGGAACGACGATCTCCTACTCAGCACTCGCGCAGCGCCTCGGACGCCCCGGCGCGCACCGGGCGGTCGCGCGCGCCAATGCCGTCAATCGCCTCTGCCTCGCCTATCCGTGCCACCGTGTCGTGGGCCGGGATGGCGAGCTGACCGGTTACGGCGGCGGCTTGTGGCGCAAGCGCTGGCTGCTCGACTTCGAGCGTCGCGGCGCGGGCACGGATGCCGCCTCTCTGGCCGGCGCCTCGGGCGCCGCGCCCGCGTCCGGTCGATCGCGTTCGTAGCCGAACCTGGCCAGGAACTCGTCCACCGGCGCCTCGATGCAGACGGTTCGTTGGTCGAAGGGATTCACGAACTGCAGCTTCACCGCCCGCAACGCCAGCGGTTCGCCCGGTTCCCGAACACCACCGTACAGCACGTCACCCACGATCGGCAGGCGATCCGAGGCAAGGTGGACCCGGATCTGATGGGTCCGACCGGTCACCGGGCTGGCCTCGATCAAGGTGGTCTGGTCGTTCCAGGCCAGCACACGAAAGTGAGTCTCCGCCGGCTTGCCGTGGCGCGCATCCACCCGGATGCGCCCGATCTGGTCGGGGTCCTTGCCCAGGCTCCGTGAACACCACCACGCCTCGGAGGGCGGATGACCCAGCACCACCGCGAGGTAGCGCTTCTCCATCGCCCGCGATTCGAAAAGCTCCGCGAGACTGTTGACTGCGCCCGGCGACTTGCCCCACAGCAGGATCCCGCTGGTGTCCCCGTCGAGGCGATGGATGTACCGCAGAAACCGGATGCCCCTCGATCGCGCCCAGAATGCGCCCGACCCGATCGACGACTGCACAGCCGCCGGCAGGTTCCAACGCGTCTTCTGCCATTGGAACGGCACCAGCATCCAACCCGTCGGCTTGTCGATCGCCAGCACCGCGCGGTCCTCGTACAGAATCGGGATCCGCACTTGGTCCGGCCCGTGCCCCAACTCCATGAACGGCTCGCGTGCCACGGCGTGTAGCAGACGCGAAGCCGCGTCCAAGCGCCCGTCTAAATGCAAAACCGCCGACGGCCGGCGCGCCTGACCGATGCGCATTCAGACCTCGAATCCGCTCACCGCAGCGCCTAGCGTGCCTTCCAACGCCCCATGAACCCGCTCCCGCGAATTCCCCGCGTTGCTTGCGCCCTTGCCCTGGCTGCGGTCATCGCGTCCCCCTCGCCCTCGGTCCACGCCCAGGCCGCCCCGCGCGGCGGCGGACGCCCGGGTGGACCCGGCGGACCGGGCGGGCCCGGAGGTGGCGCAGGTCGGGAGACCAAGCTCGTCAAACAGTTCGACAAGGACGGCGACAAGCGACTGAACGCCGCCGAGCGCAAGGTCGCGCGGGAGTTCCTGCAAAAGGAGATCGCCGAGGGACGCGGACCCCGCCGCCCGGGACCGCGCGGCGGTCGGCCCCAGCCCGCCGAGCCGGCCAAGCCCGGCCGCAAGCTGTCGCCCGCGGAGGTCAAGGCGTTCCCGGACGTTCCGCTCTACGACGCCGGGACGCTGCGCACATACTTTCTGGAGTTCGAATCCGCCGACTGGGAGTCGGAGCTCAACGCCTTTTATCACACGGACGTTGAGGTTCCCGCCACCCTGACTGTGGACGGGAAGGCCTATCGCGACGTCGGTATCCATTTTCGCGGGGCCTCTTCGTTCTTCACCGTCGACGAAGGCCGTAAGCGGTCGCTGAATCTTTCCGTCGACTTCGTGCATCCCGACCAACGCCTCGGCGGCTATCGGACCCTGAACCTGCTCAACTCGCATACCGACCCGACCTTCCTGCGCACGGTGCTCTACTACGAGGTGGCGAACGATTACCTGGCCTGCCCGCGCGCCAATTACGTGCACCTGGTGATCAACGGCGAAAGCTGGGGCATCTACATCAATTCCCAGCAGGTGAACACCGACTTCGTCCAGGAGCGCTTCAAGGCCGCTCCCCTCGCCCGATGGAAGGTCCCGGGCAGCCCGCGCGGCGCCGGCGGCCTTGGCTTCCTCGGCGACGACCCGGCGGCGTACCAAAACATCTACGAGATCAAGTCCAAGAACGATCCAAAGTCCTGGACCGCCCTGATCCGCCTCTGCCGCACGCTCTCCGAGACTCCGCTCGAGCAACTCGATGCCGCCCTCTCGCCGCTGCTGGATGTCGATGGCACGCTCCGATTCCTCGCCCTGGAGAACACCCTGGTGAATTGCGACGGTTACTGGATCCGCGCCAGCGACTACCACCTGATCCTCGACGCGACCGGGCGGTTCCATCTGGTTCCCCACGACGCGAATGAAACGTTCCGCCTCGCCGAAGGCCCGGGCAGGCAGCGCGGTGAGGCCGGAGGCGGCGTCAAACTCCACCCGTCCGCGGGAAGCGAGGATCCCGCAAAACCGCTCCTCCATCGTCTGCTCGCCGTGCCTGCCCTGAAGGAGAGGTACTTTGGTCATGTGCGTGCGATCACCGAGAAATGGCTCACCTGGGAACGCCTCGGTCCCATCGCCCAGCGCCACCAGGCGCTCATCGCTGAAGAGGTCCGTTCCGACACCCGACGCCTCTATCCGGCGGACGCCTTCACGCGCGGTCTCACCGAGGACACGCAGGAAACGGGATTCCGCGGACCCGGCCGATCCATCAGCATCAAGGGCTTTGTCGAGCAACGCCGCGATTACCTGCTCGGGTTGCCCGAGGTGCGCGATGCGGCGCTGCCCAAAACCTGATCCGCTTCTCCATGGGAGCCGGGCCGGGCCGCCGTCGCGATTTGATTCACCATCCAGCCGGCCGCGGCCATGCCGAAGGCGGCGGTCACGAAGACGGCCGAGCCATAGCCCCATTCGCAACCCAGCCGGCGCGGTCGTCCCGCGGGATCCGGCACCCCTGGAGCTTCCGCTTCTCCCGCACCGGCGCAGGTCGCGCCCTCGGTCTCCGGCAGGACCGGCGTTTCGCGCGAATGGACCCAGGGGACAGCAAAGGGACTTCCAGCCTCAGGAAAGCCATGCTTATGACGCAGGCGCTTGCGAACCGCCGTCGCCAGCCGGTCATGCGTGACGTCGGCCAGATCCGCAAGACGCACGGCTGTGGCGTCCCGGCGTCCTCCCGCTGCTCCGCAGGACACCACGGGTATTCCCCGACCTACAGCCGCCGCGATCAAACGCGCCTTGTTGCCCACCGCATCGATCGCATCCACCACGCCGTCCAGTGGTTCCGAAAAAAGTGAGGCCTCCGTCGCCTCGGTGAAGAACTCGACCCGTGCGAGGACGGTGCAGGCGGGGTGAATCGACTGCACCCGCTCGGCGAGCGCCTCCGCCTTGAACCGGCCGACCTGACCTTCGACGGCGGGTAACTGGCGGTTGAAGTTGGTGAGACAGACTTCGTCGAGATCCATGAGGACCAAGGACCCGATCGCCGATCGCGCCAGTGCCTCGACCGCCCAGGATCCCACGCCCCCCAAACCCACGACCGCCACGCGAGCCGACGCCAGCCTCCCCAACGCGGCGGCGCCGAGCAGGCGTTGCAGGCCGCCAAATCTCGGATCCTCAGCCTGAACCTGAACCGGGACCTGCACCTGTTCTCAGAGTGCATCCACGAGGCGCAACACCGGCACCGCCAGCAGCGCATGCCGGTCCCGGGGATCCACCTGCAACCGCGCCCCGGGGCGCTCAAACCAGTATCGCTGCCCGGTGTAAGGCCCACGCAGGACCAACGCCGTCTTGCCGATGTACTCGAACCACGCCGCT
>CAZYJB010000203.1:0-7046 GCA_964647675.1 uncultured Verrucomicrobiota bacterium
GGTCCATCCCCCCTCAAAAAATAACCCGGAACTTTTCCGGAGAACGTCGTCAGGAAGTCAACGTGGGGTGCTTGATCATGAACAACCACGTTGACGGGACGACGGCCCTCGGCTGCGGGCGCCGCTGGCGGCGGCTCGGCGGCCTGCTCGGGATGCTGCGGTTGGGTTTGGGGCTGGGGTTGGGGTTGGGGCACGCGGCGAACTCCGAAACCACACGCACCCAGGACATCGAACTCCAGGCCGGCTGGAACGCCGTGTTCCTCGAAGTGCAGGCGGCGCAGGACAAACCAGCCGCGCTGTTCCAGGGACTGCCCGTGTCCACGGTGGCGTGCCTCGTCCCGGGCAGCCGCGACGACCAGTTCGTGCGCCGTCCGGGGGATGCACCCTGGAAAGCCGAGAACTGGGTGGTCTGGCATGCGCCGGGCCGACCCGAATCATTCCTGTCCAACCTGCACCGGCTCAGCGCGCGTCGCGCCTACCTCGTGCAGGCCACCGCCGCCTGCGTCTGGCGCGTGCAGGGCGAGGTGCGCGCTCCGGACATCGCGTGGCAGCCGAACACGTTCACCCTGACCGGCCTGCCCGTGGAACCCGACGGAGGCATGACCTTCGGCGCATTCTTCGAAGGCAGCGTCGCGCATGCGGCCCTGCGCATCTTCCGGCTCGAGGCGGGAGAGTGGCGGCTGCTGCGCGATGCGCGGACCGAGGCGATCCGATCGGGCGAAGCCTATTGGATTGAGACGTTGGGCGCCTCGACCCATCAGGGCCCGGTGGCGCTGCGCCTGCCGGCACCGGGGGAACTCGACTTCGATACCCGCGGTGCCATCGCGGAAGTGCGCGTCGAGAATCTGACGACGCGGCCTGTGCGCGTGCGGCTCGAGTCGGTCGGTGGCGCAAGGGCGCTCCGTCTGAAATGGGTGCGTCGACCACTCGGTTCGGCGACCTCGTTGTCGGAGTCGATTGACCCGGCCGTCGAACTCCCCGAGCTCGCCGCGCGGGCGTCGCTCGACCTGCGGTTGGCTCCCGATCGCGAGGCGATGTCGGGTCCTTCCGCCTCCACCCTGCTGCGCATTTCCGACGGATGCGGATGGGAACGCTGGATCCCCGTGCGTGCGCGGCGCGAGACCCTCGTGTCACGCCTTCAGCCCTGAATCGGTTCCCCTCCTCCCTCATGAACACGAACCATGGAATTCGTCGGATCCTGGCGACGCTCCTTGCCTTGGTGTGCGGGGTCCTGCTGTCGGGAACCGCGGCCCCGGGCCAGACCCTGGCCCCCAATCCGGAGGCGGTGGGCCTGTGGGTGGGCGAGGTCACGCTCAATCAAGTGACTCACGCAGCCGCCGGTACCAACGCGCCGGTGGCGGACGCCGCGTCCCTGCGCGTCATCCTGCACGTCGGCACCAATGGCGCGGTCCGATTGCTGAAGGACGTGACCATCGGGCGTCGCCGTGGGCGCACGCCGGATACCGCGCCGGCAACCGACTCGCTCCTGGTCCTGGTAACGGATCCGGTGTTGCTGTCCAACCTGGCGGGTGTGGTGCGGCGGAACGGGAGGATGGTCGGTCAGCGGCTGGCCTCCGCCGCCTTCGACTTCACGGGAAACGAACTCCCGCTGGAAGGCGGCGTCGGCACGAACTTCCGCTGCGGCGGCACCCTGCTGCTCGACGGTTCGCATCCCACCAACCCTTTCCGTCACACCTTTCATCCCGCGCTCGGCACGGGAATCCGCGTCACACGCGCCGTCGCAATGCGGTTCACGCAGGTGCCAACGGTGGTGAACGGAGTGACCCAGCTCGCGGGCGACTACGAGGAAACCGTGACCGGACTGCACCGCGCTCCGCTGGTGGCGCGCGGGCCGCTGGTCCTGAGCCGCGTGAGTGCGGTGGGAGTGTTGAACCAGTGATCGATCCAGGTGGAGGCCCAGGCATGAAGAGCTTCGATTCGAGATTCCCGGCGTTCGGTGTCGCGTGGCGGGCGAGGCTGGGCGCCCTGGGGTGGGCGGTGGCGTTTGGAATCGCCGTTGCGCAGGCGGCGCAGCCCTTCGTCAAGACCGTCACGCCCACGGGCGACGGCCTGCAGCCGTCCATCTCCTTCCAGGCCATGAAGACCGACGAAGACGGATCGCTCTACGTGGCGGGAGTCTTCACGGGCACGGCGCGCTTCGCCCCAACCCTGGAGATCACGAACTCCCGTCCCGGTACCGCGGTCTTTCTGGCGAAGCAGGATCCCAGCGGCGGCTGGGCCTGGGCCAAGACGCTGGTGCGGTTCGCGGATAACGACAGCTTCCAGGTCAACGACCTCGCGATCCGGGGCACGAACGTTCTGGTGGGTGGCGAACTCACCCCGCAGGGGGGCGCGCTGCGCGGCTGGGTCGCGATGCAGGAGTCGACCCGGCCCTCGCTCGCGCCGGTGATCGGCACCTTCCATGGCGGCCCTGACACCTCGGCCTACGCGGCCGTGAGCCGGGTGGCGATGGGACGCGACGGCAGCCTCTACGCCGCCGGCCGTTTCCGGAAGGTCATGACCGACGGCACGCGCTCCATCGCGGGCATCGCGCCTCTGATCGGCACCAACTACGATCAGGACCTCTTCATCGTGCGACTCAATGCGCAGTTGCGCATCGACTGGTCCATTCGCGGTGGAAGCTGGTTGCAGGATCTGCCGTCCGATTACGAAGCGCGCGCGAACGGCCAGCGCGAGGACGTCGTGGGTCTCGAAGTGGATGCCGAGGGAACCGTTCTCGTGGCCTACAACGTCGCGGGAATCAACTTCGTCTTTAGCCGCGCGGTGACGCTGTACCACGCCAACGGAACCCTCGCGTACCAGTTCTACACCGGCTACGACGCGGCCAGCGCGGCCGGGTTTGCCCATGGTGCGCTGACCGGCATGACGGGACGCATCTCGAGCACGGGCACGTGGCTCGGGGTCGGGGCGCTCGAGTTCAACCTGCGACTCGATCGCAGCCTGCATTCGCCGGCCGCGACCTGGAACGCGCCCGCCAGCGACGCCACCCTGGCCCAGGGGAAGTTCTACGTCGTGGGAAGCTACGAGAACGCCACGGCGATGCACGGGTACGTCGTGCGCACGGGGGCGGACACCGCGCGGCCGGACGGGCCGATCGTTTATCTGAAGAGCACCAGCGCCGACCCGACCACACCGGCCCGCGTCGAGGCGCGCGGCGGCAAGGTGATGGTCGCGGGCGGCATGGGACGCACGTTCCGCGAATACCTGGTCGACCTGGCGGACGGATCCCTCGGCCCGGTGGACGAGGAGATCACGGCGTTGCGCACCAGTCAGTTCCTTGCCGCATTCGATGCGGACCTCCAACCGTTGTGGAGCCGGACCACGACGCGCCCCAATGACGAAGGCGCACCGGTCGAGTTCCAGGGACGCGCCCTCGCCTACGATGGATTGCACCAGGTGGTTTTCTGGGGCGGCCACTTCCGCGACGATGAGCGTCGACTCGTGCTCGGCGAGGAAGACAATCCGGTTCTCCTCGGTCCGACCAAGTTTCGAACCGCCTGGCTGGCGGCGCTGGAGGACGGCGGACGCTACCGTGAACGGGTCCAGCTGATGGTGAACTCGACCTACGGCCCGATTCTCATCAATGGCGCGTCGTGGCCGAACCCGTTGGCCGAAGCCGTGTTCCTCCGCGACACGACGGTGACGGTGGAAGTGCCGGCCCAGTTCCCCACCGTCCTGGCGTCGACCAACGACACGCGGCAGCGGTGCACCGGGTTTCGCATCGACGGCACGGTGACTTCCGGGGATGCGCACCGGCACACGTTCGTGCTCACGGCGGACACGACGATGACTTTCGCCTGGCGGACCGAACATCGCCTGGCCATCGCCAGCGACCACGCCGCGGCCGGACTGAGTGGCACGGCGGCGGCGGGCTCGGCGGAACCGCCGATCGGCGTGTCGTGGATCGCCGAGGGTGAGCTGGTGACGGCATTCATCGACGGACTGGTCCTGCCCATCGACGGATCGGGTGTGGGCACGCGTCACGTGGTGACCGGCTACAGTGCGACCGGAGCCGCGGGAACCAGTCGCACGTTCCCGCAGATCGCAGCCCGGCAGCAGGTGCCGCAGTTCGCCATGACCCAGCCGGCGACGATCACCTACCGCTGGAAGAAGCAGCACCGCGTGCAAGTGAGCACCACGAGCGAGGCCGCGCTGTCCCTGCCGCTGGCCCTGCAATTCAACACCAACGGCGTCGAGGTCGCGCGCGGCAGCGGCAGCGGCGAGTTCTGGTTCGATCACGGCGCAGCGGTTCAGGTCCTCGCCCCGCGCGAGGACGCGACACTGCGACGGCAGCTCAAGGGCTGGCGCAATGCGGATCCCGGCGAAGGCCTTTTCCCGCGCATCGAGTACATCGCTCCCGACGACGCGATCCCCGATGCCGAGCAGGTGGACGTCCATCTCGAGGCGGTGATGGTCGGCACGCGGGCCTACTTCGGGCGCGGCACGACGTCCTTCAGCGGGCCCGTGCGGGTGAGCTGGGATTACGGTGACCTGGTCTACCGCGTGAACGTGGCGCTCGGGGATCCGATCGTGCTGCCGTCGGGTGTGACCCTTGCCGCGGGGCGTGCGCCCGCCAACGTGCGCGTCGTCGACGCGCCGCCGGGCAGCACCGGCGCGGACATGCAGGTCTGGGATGACGTCGCGGACCGCTCCTATCCACTGCGGCCCGGCATCTTCTATGCCGACTGGGACGATGGCGCGGGCGGGCGCGTGGTCACCCAGGTGTTCGCGGGTTTCCCGGGCGATCCGGTTCCGCAGAGCGCTCCGGCCGCGGCGTTTCCCGGGCGTTCGCACTTTCGTCATATCGCCAACACGCCCCCTCAGACCACGCCTCCGGTCGCGCTCGACGCATCCGCGGATGACGGCCGCGAATTCCTCGGAATGATGTTCCAGACCGGATCGGCGGTGGTGTCCAGCGATGCCTACACCGCTCGCGGCCCGGGCCGCGCCGTACTGCTCTTCTCGGTGTCGCAGAATCCAGCGCGGCCGGCAGTCGGCGATCTCACGCGCGAAGTGCTCGCCGTGCGAGTGGTGGAGACCCGTGCCTGGGACGCGGCAACGGACTGGAATGGCGGCCCCGGCATGTTGAAAGAGGGTCCGTCCGCCACGGTGGGTGCGCGATTGGCGAGCGGGTTCGACACCGCCGGCCTGGGCACCGGCTACCTGATCCATTCCAACGCCAACTACAACGCGGAATTGCATGACCGCGCCCGCGCCACGGGACCGATCATCCCGGTCAACGTGCTCGCGCCGGGCGTGTCCGTGCCCTTGGATCGCGAGCTGATCGTGGTCTGGTACGAGCGCGTCGACGACGTTCTGTGGCCCTTTCAGCCGGTGCGCTACAGCGCGTTCGAGTGGCCGACGCGCGCGACGGGTTCGAATCCGCCGCCCGAGGCCCTGAAGCGCATCGTCATCGCCAGCCGCCTCGGATCGGAGGGCCTCGATCACGCGGGCAACCCGCAACCCATCTTCGCTCCGCCACGCTATCTCGACGTGAAGGTTTACCAGCAACCCGATCATGAGCGCGCCGGATTCAATCCCAACGAGGAACACGCGCGTCTCTATCCGTCGTTGATTGCGGCGGAGAACGGCGTGACCGCACCGACGGCGTTCGCCCTGCGCGACGACCTGAACCTCTCGAGGGCTCTCATCGCCGCGCAACCGGAGTCGTTCAAGGCCTACGAGTTCACCTCGGATCCTTATGTGCTGGTGCAGTTCTACGATACCGAGGCGAAGTCCGCCGGCATGGCGGTCTATGAGGTGCAGCGCGAGGACCCGTCGACGCGCGATCCCCGCCTCACGCAGCTTCCGGGCTCGGACACCGATACCTACGAGTTCCGCTATCGCCTGCGCGCGGGCGAGTTGGTGCAGCCGCCCTATCCGCTGAACCTCATCATCGGACTGCAACCGTGTGTGAACACCGTGCCGGTGCCGTACGCTACCGATGCGGCGATTCCCAATGGCACCTGGTACGAAGACGCCCAATCCACGCAACGCACCTGGTTCGTCGATCACAAGGGCCAGGCGTGGGCGGTGTCCGGCGACTCCGCGCTCTTCGCGCGCTACCAGTATCCACGGGCCGCCGACTTCTGGTATCCCGCCGACTTCGATGCGCAGCCCGGGGGCGTGGCGGTGGGCGCGTGTCTCCCACTGCTCCCTGCCTTCAACCTCGAACTCGGCCTGTACGGCGTCTTCGCCAAGGACGCGACGACCCGCACGCGTCCCACCGCGGTGCGCTTTGCAACGGTGTGGCCGGAGAATGCGCCGGTGCTCAAGGTCGGCGAGTCTCTCACCTATCCCGGCGGGGAATACCAGACCGACCATCCCGACGCGGTGGGGTTGCCCGGCGTGCTCGGCTGGGCGGCCGGCGAAGTGGTGTTCGACTCGTTGAATCCGTCGATGGCCGCAACCGGCCTCGTGAACCATGCGAATGCGTTCGTGGCGCGTGTCATCGCGCCGCTGGAGGAACGACGGGTTCCGCTGGCCTCTGCCCTCTTGCCGGACGCTCTTAAACCCGGGAGCCCGGATGTGCGCGTCGAAGGCGATCGCTGGTACTTCACGAAACTGCCGCCCTCGTTGCAGAAACGCGTGTTCTACGAGCCGCTGTCCAAACTGCGCGCCTCGGATCCGCCCGGTGTCCTGGGCCTGCTCGGTTTCGTGAACGATCGCACCTTGGGCGACCCCGACCTGACTGCCTCGCCGCCGCCGGTGTCTGTGCTCGAACCCAACGTGCTCACCGCCGCCGAACGCGGGCTCATCCGCGCCCTGGCGGACTCCCATTCGACCTGGGTTGCCGCCGTGAATGCGCTGGCGGATCTCAGCCGCAATCCCACCGGTCTCGACCTCGACCGCAATGGCGTGGCGGACACTGGGTGGATGGTCGGTCTCCAGACGGCCACGGTTTTCGGCGACGACGGGACCGATGCGGCCACCGATCCGCGGATCGCCGCGCCGCTGCGTGGCCTCGGTCCCGGGCTGGCGCTGCTGACCAACCCGCGCCTGCTCGATCCGCGTGAGCCCTTCTC
>CAZYJB010000204.1:0-7032 GCA_964647675.1 uncultured Verrucomicrobiota bacterium
GAGCCGCCCGTTGGTTCTTCGTTTGGCAGGCCAAGATCGCGGAAGCTCTCGGGAGCATTCATCTCGATCATGGTGGTGTTCCCGGACTGGATCAGCGTGCCGTCGAAGCGCACGCGATGTCCTTCGTGCCCGCGCGCGAAATCGGGAAGCCCGTGCTTTCCGAATCCCACCAGAAGATGGTCGGTGACGGTGCCTCCCGTGCCGCGAATCCGCAGCGTGGGCAGAGGCCATTCCCTGAGGGTTCCCTCGTAGGTCCGTCGCGTGCCGAACTCGAACCGCCCGGGTGTCGCGGGGGCCTGCAGCCACGCACAACTGGCAGCCACCCCGGCGGCGAGCAACGCCAGTGCGACGACGACGAGTCGTGTCCGACGCGCCAGTCGTGGCGGGCATCGATCGAGGTAGCCAAGGTAGAATTCGTCGTTCATGGCGAAGGAAACGCTGCGGCGCTCGTGTGGCTGACGGGGGGAGCGGAGTCGGGTCGCGCGGCGCCGGCGCAGCGGGTGCCGGCCGGATTCGGGATGGGACGAACCCAGACCTCGTCACCGATGAGTCTCACGTCGTGCGTGTCGAGGCGTTCGGTGAACGGTGGTGGACTGCACCCGTCCTCAGGTTGGTAGTTCCACCCGTGCCAGGGGCAGGTGATGCACCCGTCGAGGATGCGGCCCTCGCCGATGGGACCGCCCTGATGCCGGCAGACATTCGAGGTTGCGAACAACCGGTCCTGGTGCCGGAAAAGAGCCAGCCGCTGCGGGCCTGCGCGCACGACCTTTCCGCGTCCCTCGACGAGTTCATCGGCACGGGCCACGACCACGAAGCCTTCGCGCGTGGCCTGCTGAGCCTCGTGGTCGAGGCGGGCCTCCTTCCACGCGGCGGCCAGGTGCAGGCCCGCGAGCGCGGTGAAACCGAGCACGGTCAGAAGCACGAGCCCCGGGTGACGCTCGGACTGGAGAACGCCGAGCGCGACGTGCACGACCAGCAGCCCATAGGCCGCATACACGCCGAGGTGAAGAGTCTTCCAAAAGGATGCGCCCAGGTAGCGCAGCCAGAAGTCATGGCTGGTCGCCGCCATGACGAGGAGGATGGCGAGCGCCGTGACGCCGAACGGCTCGAACGGAAAATGGGCGAGGGCCGCACCGACGGGACGGGCCGGGGCGTAGTCCTGGCGATACGCGGTAAACAGACTGACCAGCGGGTTCTCGTCGCCCAGGGCGTGGAACTGGACCGTCGCGAGGACGCCATGTGCCAGCGCGAGCAGGAACATCGTCACCCCGAGGTGTCGGCGGTTGTAGAGCAGCGGCAGGAATCGCGGATCGAGCCGGCACAGGGGGCCGATCGCGAGGATGACATGCAGGAGCAGAAACGCGGCGACCGACGTCCCCCGCAGCAGGAGCGTCTCGGCGGTGAAATGCGGCGAACGCGTCAGGGACAGGAAAATGAACAGACTGAGCCCGAGTCCGACGACGGCCGCGAGCGTGAGATCGTAGAGCCGCTTCTGCCGGTTCCAGTCGATGGCGCGGTAGGTGACGGACATGGGGATGGGTTCAGGGATGGGGAGCGTTGGGACCCGAGGTCGCCGGCTGGTCGGGGCCTTGGACCACGCCGGGCGGGAGATGACTGGAGGGAGGCGCGGGGCGCCACGCCAGGGCGGCCGCGAGAACCAGCGGCAGCACGATGGCGAGGGCCTGCCACGCGAGGCAATGGTTTCGCCGTAGCCTGCGCGGTGTCGGCGACGGTCTGGGTTCCGCGAGTGTCTCGAAGCCGCGGCGGATCCGAATCCAACGGTGGAGAATCCACGGCCAGAGGATGACGAGTCCGGGCGTGATCAGCAGTCGGAACCCGGGGCCGGCGTCCCGCGCGGCGGTATCGAGACGCGAAAGTCCCCGCCAGTGAAAGACTGCCGCGAAGAGGAATCCGAGGGACACGTAGAGACCCAATGCAGCGAGGAGGAGGCGGATGAAGTCGGGGAAGGACATCGGCGAAAAGGCCACAGGCGGCCGGTGCGGGGTGGCGCCACGTGGTTCAGCGGCTTTTGCGGTCGACGAGGGCGGGCCATTGCGCATCCGCCTTCTTCAGATTGCCCGTGGCGTCCCGGTTGAAGTCGTCGCGAATCGCCGGGCTGTACTGGAGCAGCAGCCGATCCGCGACGATCTGGAAGGCCTCGACATCGATCTCGATCAGACGCCCGCGGGAAACGCCGAAGGCGCAGTATCCCCCGAACGCGGGCTCGTACCGTCGCGGATCGGCGTCGAAGAGGGCTTTGTTCTTTGCGGAATGAAACTGGTAGCGCGCGCCGCGGTAGGTGCTCGTGTGCTCGGGCCTGCCCTTCACGGCCGCCTTGACAGTGAAGAACGCGACCGGGTCGTAGCCCTGCAGCGCGAGGCCGTCCTTGGCGAGGTTGAGCAGGATCTTCGCCGGGGCGGCGTCGGCGGCCCTGGCTCCCGGTCGTAGAAGTCCCGCGACCGCGGATGCGGCTCCCGCGAAGACCAGGAATCGGCGGCGGGTAAAAGGCATCGTCATGCACGAGTGAGTGGCGCAGGGGCCGTGTTCCTTACAGTCGGGACCTCGGGCGACCGCATCGTGGCATTCTGGTACTGGCAGAAGAGGCAGGGCGCCGGGCCGCCGGGTTGCAGTCGCGCACAACGCGGTGAGCGATCCGGACGGGGTACGCGAAAGGCGTGGGCTGCGGTGAGCATTCCGGCCACCGGCGCCGAGGCGTAGATCCACCAGCCTTCCCAGTTCCCGGACACCAGGCTGCTCGCGAACGAGCGCGCGGGATTGAGACTCATGCCCGAGATCGGGCTTTCGAAGGTGATGAAGAGGAACACCAACAGCGCTGCGAAGCTGCCCGTCGACGCATGCCAGTGCTTCGACGCGGAGGTGGCGAGGACCATGGTCATCAGTGTGGCCGCCATGAGGAATTCGCCGACCCAGGCGGCGCCTGCACCCGCGGGCCCGGGGGTGGTGGCCACGAATCCCACCGCGGGATGCGCGAGCCATTCGCCCGCCACCAGGGAGGCCCCCATCATGCCGGCAGTCCCGCCGATGAACTGCGCGCTCAGGTAGGCCCAGGTGTCGTGGGGTGCCACGCGGCCCAGGCGCCAGAAGGCAAGGGTGAGCGCCGGATTGAAGTGGGCGCCGGAACGTTTCCCCCACGGCGAATGCACCAGGACGAGACAGGTGGCGGCCATGGCCGCGCCCATGAGCGCCCGACGGGTAAGCGGATCGGCCACCGCGCGTGCCAGCGGCGAGTCCGGGTGGAACACCAGACACGCGAACGCGGAGGCGGCGATCATGAACAGACCAAGGCCCGACGCCTCGATCAGGTACTCGAACCAGTGCCAGCCTCGGTGATCAGCAGCCGACCTGGACGGAGCGGAGGCATCAGGGTTCACGGAACGAACTCCAGCAGATGCCCGTCCGGGTCCCGCCCGAGTCGCGACGAGTCTGGCGAGGAAACTGCGGGCGATGCGACGGCGTTCGATGCGCCTTCCGTTCCCCGTAACACCACCCGCCAGGCGAGCAGATCGGTGGGCAAGGCGCCGGAGGGGAGCGGTCGTCCGCCGGGAGGCGTGAGGTACTCCAGCAACTCGATGCCGGGCCCGGCGTCGGCTCGCAGGGTCGTGATGCGCAACCGCGCGCCGAAGACCTGATTCAAGTGCTCCTGCTCGGTTCCCCAGTTCTCCGAGGTGCCGGCGACGCGCAGCCCAAGCACGTCCCGGTAGAAGGCGAGGCTGCGGTCCGTGTCCGCCACCACGATGGCCGTGTGGTCGATGCCGAGGAACAGGGGATTCGTCGCGCCTGGGGCGTCGGTTGGATGCCGATGCCATTTCGCCGCTCCCTTGCCGGGGGGGAAGGCAAGGATCTCGAGCACGTGATTCTCCGGATCGCTGAAATAGAAGGCGCGGATGCCGGCGGCGTTCCGGTTCCAGTCGGGAAGAGTCTGCGGCAGCGTGGAGACGTGGCGCACCTTGTGTTGCCGAAGGCGTTCGTAGGCACGGTCCATGTCACTCACGATGATGGCGATGTGCTGGAACCAGTGGTCAAAGCTGCGGGAGTCGGTCGGGATGGGGCGACTGCCCGCCGTGGGGAATTGCACGAGGCGGAGTTGCTCGTCGCCGAGCCGGAGCAGGGCTGAGCGTGATGCCGCGGCCGGGGTGGCCGGCTTCGCGTCGACGGCCGGAGGGTGGGGAGTGACCGGGGACTCGATCGTGAAGGGCAGCACGCGCGTGTAGAAGTCGAGTTGGCGGTCGAGGTTGCCAACCACCATGACGACGGGCCCAACCGCGGAAGATTCATGCCCGGCGAAGGCCGGAGAAAGCTTGAGCGCGACGAGAAGCGCGAGCGTCCTCGCGACCCGGCAGAGAAGGGAGGCATTCATGGTACCAAGGCTGGCTCGCGTGCCGCGAGTGGGGTGACCGGAGCCATGGGGCTGATGCCCGCCCGCGCCTGGGCTCGTGTGCCGAGGCGCTCACGCAAATGGGCCGAGACGCGCAGTGCGTTGGCGATGATGGTGAGCGTCGGGTTCACCGCTGCGCTGGATACGAGGAAACTGCCATCCACCACGTAAAGGTTGTCGAGATCGTGGGCGCGACAGTGGAGGTCGAGCACGCTGGATGCGGGATCCTCACCGAATCGCGCCGTCCCGACCTGGTGACCGAGTCCGCTGGCGCCGAGCTTGGAGGTGAAAGTCTGAACGCCGCCGGCGTTGAAATACTTGCCGTTGGGAAGGAGATGGCAGCCGCAGCCGATGCGCTGGAGAACCTCCTTCCAACGCGCCATGAGCCGCTCGAACTCGGCGCCGTTGGTCTCGCGGTAGTCGACCACGATCGTGCCATCGCGATCGAGGCGCACCTGGCTGTCGTAGGCGGGGAGGTCCTCGGTGGTGAGCCACCAGTCGACCGAATGCCGCGCGACGAAGTCGAGGTCGAGCGGCGCATAGACCGACTCGCTGCCCGCGAGTTCGGCGCGGCTGACCTTGCCCAGCGTCTGAATCTGGCCCATCGGGAAGTCGAAGCCCGGCTCACCCCAGTAGTAGTCGAACAGGGAGAGTGATTTCTGGAACCGCGTGGGATTGGTCTTGAACGAGCTGACGCCGATGACCGAGCCGAGCACGTGCTTCATGAGGTG
The DNA here is from genome assembly GCA_964647675.1 of uncultured Verrucomicrobiota bacterium. GTDB lineage: Bacteria > Verrucomicrobiota > Verrucomicrobiia > Limisphaerales > CAIMTB01 > CAIMTB01. Next base: position 5,128 of record CAZYJB010000204.1, read on the forward strand.
GCGCCCGAGGAGACCCGACGAATTGGCGAGGCCGTTGGGATGGCGATCGCCGACGGAACGCAGGAGCAAAGCAGTCGAGTTCACCGCGCCGCAACTGACCACGAAGAGGTCGGCGGTGAAGACGGCGGACTCGCCGTCGAGGAACACCTCCACGCCGGTGACCGCGTGGCCGCCGGCGTCGGTGAGCAGGCGGATCGCCTTCGTTTCCGTGAGCAGGGTGACGTGGGCGAGATCGAGCACCGGCCGGACACCGCACACTTCGGCGTCGGACTTGGCATGCACGAGACAGGGATAGCCGTCGCAGGTGGCGCAGCGGATGCAGGCGCTCCGGTGCGGTTGGCGTTCGTCGAGCCGGATGCCGAGCGGCGTGTCGCTCGGGTGAAGGCCTTCCTCCTTCAACGCGGCGGCGACCTCGGCGATGCGCGGTTCATGGCTGACCGCAGGCCATGGATAGGGGGCGCTGCGGCTCGGTTCGGTGGGATCGAGACCCGTGGAGCCGTGGACCTGGTAGAGCTTCTCGGCGCGCTGATACCAGGGTTCCCAGTCGGCGTATTTGAGCGGCCACTCGGGGGAGACGCCGTCGATGTGGCGCACGGCCTCGAAGTCGTGCTCGCGGAACCGGAAGAGGGCGGCGCCGTAGAGCTTGGTGTTGCCGCCCACGTGGTAGCACATGCCGGCGCGCAGCTCGTTCCCACTTCCGTCGCGCCAGACCTCGGGTCCGAAGTAACGGGTCGTGTGAAAGGCGGCGTGGGTGTCCCAGTTCTCGCGCTCGCGCGGCAGGAAGGGTCCGCGCTCGAGAACCAGAATGCGCTTTCCAGTGGCGGCGAGTTCGTGAAGGACCGTGCCACCGCCCGCGCCCGTGCCGATGATGATGACGTCGAAGTGGTCCATGGCGCGGGTGAGTCGTGAAGGGGGCGCGTTCCTTACGAGGCTCGCAGCCGGAACCATGCAGTAGCACTGAAGCAAATCTCACCCGCAGCCGCGAAGAGCGCGAAGGAATCCAAGCAGATCTGAAGTGCCAAACGCTCACCGGCCGCTCCGCGGCGACGCGGAGCGGCGTTCACAGCGTGTCCGTCCGTCTTCGCGTCCTCGCGCCCGCGCGTGAGGTCAATCTCCGTCCTTGAACTGCCTCGTTCCAGCTCCGGCCCGGAGTCTTAGCGCGATTGCACGCGCACGAACTGCGCTGGTGATCCCGTATCGCGCGCGAGGTCAACGCGGGTGCTGGAACCTTTCGACACCACCGTGGTGGCCGTGGTCCACGTTCGCAGATCGGAACTGGTCTGGACCTCGTAGGTGCGACCGGGCTCGGACTCGATCACGAAGCCGAACATCCCGTCCTCGGCCGTGGACGGCTGGACCAGCCGCGCGGGAACAGGCGGTGCGAGGGGCTTCCTTACCGAATCGATCGCGGCGCGGAACTCCGCGACCGGAAACTCGCGTTCGCCATAGCCACGCCGGTGGTACAGCAGTTCCCATTGACGGTGCGACGGCGAGTCGGCGACTCCGTTGATGATCGCGAAGAGCGGCTGCCCGCCCTCCGGGTAGAACTGCCGGGCCAGCGCGCGATCGAAGTCGTGCAGCACAAGTTCGAGGCCCGCGCGCGTGACGAAATTCTGGGTCTGGGTTTCCTGGTTCGGCTGCAGGTTGATGCCCACGTGGACCACCTCGAGGCCGTCCGGGTTTCCGCCTCGGTCGGCGTACCAGTGGTCGATGCCTTCGAGCAGCTGCGGCGCGGCGGCCTGGCAGAACGGACACCACCAGGCGAACCAGTCGAGGAAGACGATCTTCCCCTCGAACTCGGAGAGGCGCATGGGCTGGCCCGTGTCGCGCCGCACGAGGCTGAATTCGCGGACGGTGTCTCCGACCGCGTAGGGTGCGGCGGCGCACGTGACCGAAGTGAGCGCG
>CAZYJB010000205.1:0-7016 GCA_964647675.1 uncultured Verrucomicrobiota bacterium
GGGGCTCGCCCTGGTTGCGCCCGGGGGCCAGCACCTGATCGTTCGCTGGCATGGCACCGGGTATTCCGTGGACCTCAACTCGGCTCCCCAGGTGCACCACCAGCGGCCGGCGGTGGACGTGATGTTCGATTCCGCGGTCAGGACCGGCAACGCGGCGCACATGATGGCGATGTTGTTGACAGGCATGGGCGCGGACGGTGCCGCAGGCATGCTGCGCCTGCGCGAAGCGGGCGCGGAAACCGCCGCCCAGGACGAGCAGAGCTGCGTCGTGTTCGGCATGCCCCGCGAGGCCATCCGCCTTGGCGCGGCGAGTGAGGTGCTGTCCCTCGACCAAATGTCCCCGCGCCTCGACCGATTCGCGGAACGCATGGCGTTGCGCGCCCCGGCGGCTGCGCGCCCGGTGGTCTGAGTCAGTCCTGGTTAGAGTGACTTGCTCACCGCAGTCAGGGGAGTCACCCATTCGGTGGTACGCACCGCCGTTCCTCCGGCCACCGCCAGGCCGGCCCGCGCCATCCTTCGGCGCGGCTCTGCGTTCCCCCCCAATGAAGCCAGCGATCCCGTTATCTTCCCGGGCAGGGACCAATCACTCCACGGTGGATATTCTGCGGGTGCACCGAGTGAGTCGATTCGACGTGCCGCGCACGGCTGTTTCGAGAGGGAAAAGTCAGTTCCTCAAGTGATCCGCGGTGATGCCGATGAAGGGTGTGTCGCAAGACAATGGCGGTTGGCGGCCAGTAAGGGCCAACGGGGCGGACGGTGCACAGCCCAATCAATGTTGCACCCGTGGCATGGAATGCCGCGTATCCAAATCCCCGCAAGGGGTGACTCAAGGAAGGAGTCCATATGGTAATCAATACAAACGTCTCGGCTCAGACTGGAGCCCGTCTGCTCGGCGAATCCCAATCGGCATTGTCGAAGTCCCTCGCTCGGTTGTCCTCCGGCTCGAAGATCGTGTCTCCGGAAGATGATGCGGCAGGCTTGGCGGTGTCGTCGCGCTTCGACGCTCAGATCAACCGCATCTCGGCGGCCAAGAACAACATCGCGAACGCGGTTTCGTTCAGCCAGACCCAGGACGGTTTTCTGAAGAAGGTCGGCAAGGCGCTGGACCGTATGTCGGAACTCGCCGTTCTGTCCCAGGACGTTACCAAGGTCGACGCTGACCGGAACCTGTATGACGCGGAGTTCCAGACCCTTCAGGCCTACATCTCTGATGTGAGCGCGAAGGAGTTCAACGGCGTCAGCCTCTTCGACGGCGCGTCGCTCGGTGTCACGAAGGACGAGGATGGCAACAAGTACGACATGACGGCGGTGGATCTCACCTCCGGCGACGTGTACGACGCCATCACCTCCGGCGATGTCACCACGACGACCAACGCCGCCACGGCGCTGACCGCGGTCAAGGATGCGATCACGCAACTGGCCACGGACCGCGCCAACGTGGGTGCGAACATCTCGCGCCTGAATTACACCGGCGAACAGCTGGGAGTGCTCCGCGACAACCTGTCCGCTGCCAACAGCCGCATCAAGGACGTCGATGTCGCCGAGGAAAGCACCACTTTTGCACGCAACAACATCCTCGTTCAGGCAGGCACGGCGATGTTGGCGCAGGCAAACGCCAACCCCCAGTCGGCGCTGCGGCTCCTCGGCTAAGCCGAACCGCAACGTCAACCGGGTTGGTGACGACCCGGCCGGCCAAAAGCCGGCCGGGTTTATTTTTGTTTCCGGCCCCTCCGCGCCCAGTCGGCCGCGCCGCCTCCGACTTTGGGCGAGGTCCGCTACCCCTTCAGTCCCCGAACCTTAACCCGCCACAGTTTCCTGCCGATAGACCGGCTGGATGGATCTTGGAATTTCAGGCCTGGCGTCGAACTTCGACTGGAAGTCCCTCGTGGACCAGATGTCGGACGTCGAGCGTTTGCCGCAGCGACGGCTGCTGGCGGAGCAGAACACCCTCGAACAGCGCAAGAACGCGTACGGCAGCATCGCCACCCAGATGGGCGTGCTGCGCAACCGCCTCACCGCGCTGCGTGACGACACGCTCTATTCCGCCCGGACCACCACCTCGGGAGACGCGACGGTCGCCACCGGATCGGCGTCCGCCGGCTCGGTGCAGGGGACCTACCGGTTCGCGTTCCAGCAGCTTGCCACCGCCGCCCGCCATCTTGGCGCCGTCGGCGCGGGCAAGGCGATCAGCGAGACTGCGGACGTTTCGGGGGTCGTGCTGAGTTCGGCCGGGTTCGCGGCGGACGTCACCGCCGGTGTCTTCCGCGTCAACGGTGCCGAGGTCAGCGTGGCCACCACCGACACGCTCAAGGACGTCTTCGACAAGATTTCGGCGGCGACCGGCGGCACGGTCACGGCCTCGTACAACGCCACCAGCGACCGCATCGAGCTGGCCAGTTCCTCGGCCATCGTGCTGGGGAGCGCCACGGACACCAGCAACTTCCTGCAGGTCGCCCAGCTCTACAACAACGGCACGTCGTCGGTCGCCAGCGCCTCCTCGCTCGGCAGCGCACGCCTGGGCGCCGCGCTCAGTTCCGCCAATCTTTCCACCACGTTGAGTTACGGGGCCACCGCCACCGGGATGTTCAAGGTGAACGGCGTGGAAATCGAGTACTCCAGCACCGACACCCTTTCCGGCCTGCTCAAGCGCATTGGCGATTCCGACGCCGGCGTGACCGCGAGCTACGATTTCGTCAACGACCGCTTCGTCCTCGCCAACAAGAAGACTGGCGATGTGGGCGTCGCCCTGGAGGACGTGCGCGGCAACTTCCTCGCCGCTTCCAGGATTTCGACCGGCACGCTCGAGCGTGGCAAGGACCTGCTCTATACGGTCAATGGCGGCGGGCAGCTCCGGAATTCGTCCAACACCATCACGGAGGCGAGTTCGGGGCTGATCGGCATCACGGTCACCGCCCTCAAGGAGGGATCGAGCGCCGATATCACGGTCGCGAGCGACACCACCAAGGTGCGTCAGGCCATCACCTCCTTCATCGACGACTACAACCGCGTTCAGTCCCTCATCTCGGCGCAAACAGCTTCGACCACCGATGCCGACGGCAAGGTGAGCACGAAGACGCTCACGTCCGAAGGGGACGCCGAGAACATCGCCACCACGCTGCGGCGGATGGTATTCAGCTCCGTTGCGGGCCTGGACGCGACGATGGCCCACCTGGAGAAGTTGGGCATCTCCACCAATGGCGAGGATGACTCGTTGAAGCTCCAGGACGGGGCCCTGCTCGACGCCGCCCTGGCGACCCGTCTCGATGACGTGAAGGAGCTCTGGGACAACGGCTCGGACGGCATCGCCACCAAGCTCGATGCCTATATGGAGCGCCTGATCGGCGACGATGGCTCGCTGGTGGCCAAGCAGGACACCCTGGCCAAACAGGCCTCGGGCATCGACATCCAGGTGGCGGATCTGGAGCGCGTGGTGCAGAGCAACCGCCAGCGCTTGATCGACAGCTTCGTCGCCATGGAGCAGGCGCAGTCGAAGATCAATCAGCAGATGCAGTTCCTCTCCCAGCGGTACGGTCTCTCGACTTCCGGCTGATTCCACCGCGATACTCCCCTCCCATGAAGGGCCCGCATTGTCCGTTGCACACCGCCGTCCAGAGTGCCGGAGGTGAACACCGCATGGGCCGCGCGGGCACCTTGGTGATTTTGCTTAGTGCGCTGATGGTCTGGGGAACCGGCTGCGCTTCCGATCTTCGCACTCGCTTCGTTGTTCCGGGCCCCATCTACATGCCCACCAATGTGTTTCGCGCCGGCGATAAGTTGCCCGCGGGCCTTAAGCGGGTGGCCGTCCTACCGATGACACCGGCAGGAGCCGGAACGGAACTGGCCCAGGCTCCCGCCACGCTCGGACCGCTCCTGATCCAGGAGTTGGGAAAGTCGGGCCGGTTCGAGGTGCTGCCCCTGACCGAGGCGGCGCTGAAGCAGGCCACCGGGCGGTCGGGCTGGAGTGCCTCGGAAGTCTTTCCGACCAATTTCTTCGACCGCCTCCGCGCCGCCACCGGCTGCGATGCCGTCCTGTTTTCGGAGGTGACCGCGTACAAGGCTTATCCGCCGATGGTGATGGGGTGGCGACTGCGCCTGATGGACGTGGATGGCCCGACCGTCTGGTGGGCAGTGGACGAGGTCTTCGATGCCGCCCAGGGACCGGTCGCCAATGCGGCCAAGCGCTATCATCTGACCAACGCCGGCAAGCCGGCGGAGCTGACCGACCCGGGCGAGGTCCTGCTGAGCCCTCGACGCTTTGCCGGCTATGCCGCAAACGCCTTGGTGGCGACGTGTCCGAAAAGGTAGCAGACAGATTCAGCTAAAGATTTTTCACAGGTACGCCGATAGAGAACCACGAAAGGTAAGAAGACGACGTATCAAAAGCCTGCCGGAAAGAGAGTCGAAGTATGGAAGTCCATGCCAACAACAACACGAATGGAATTGATCCGGCCCGGTTCTCACGTACCGCGACCCGCCGTCCCGTGGAATCCGCCGACCAAGGCGCGAATTTCGAGGCGGCCGCCGCGGTGAACCGCGCACTGGATGCCTCCCCCGCGACGCGGGCCGAGGCGGTCGATCGCGCCACCGGGCTGATTGGGGACTTAACTTATCCGCCCCGCGAGACGATTCAGAGGTTGTCACATCTCTTGGCGCTCAAGCTGAGGGAGTGACGCCACCGAAGCCGCCCTTCGCTTAGCCATGAATCGCCAGCTCATCAGCCGTTCCTATCTCCAGGTCGCGACCAAGACCGCCTCCCGGGGACACCTCGTCCTCATGCTCTACGAGGGCGCCATCCGGTTCCTCGAGCGGGCGCAGGCCGGTCACGGCCTGGAGGATCCGTGCGAGGCGAATGAGGCGATCAACAACAACATCCAGCGGGCTCAGGCCATTCTGGACGAATTGAATTCCTCGCTCGACCTACAGCGGGGCGGCGAACTCGCCGACCGCCTGCGCGCGCTCTACCACTACATGGACAATCAGCTGCAGTCGGCAAATCTCCACAAAACCACCCCCGAATTGGAGGAGGTCATCGGGCACCTCACCGTTTTGCGCGACGCCTGGCGCGAGATGCTGGGCCAGAACCTGTCGGCCGAGCCGATGCCATCTGCCGGTCTCGCTCTGGTGGGTTGAACCCGGTCCGTTCCTTTCCCGTTGCTGCCATGCCCGCCCATCCCCCCGTCGTCTGGACGGATTTGTACGCCGAATGGCGCCGGCTCACCGAGGCTGAAGCCGAGGCCATCGAATGCGGGGCCTGGGACCTGGTATCCGTGCATCAGGCCGCCAAGTCCGAGCTGCGGGACGCCATCGTCGATGCCGAGGAAGCCTGCGGGCCCTTTGAGGGCGATGAGGAGGCGCGGCGCCGCCAGGTGATCGCCGAGCTCATCTGCCTCGAAACCCGCAACCACGAAGCCCTCACGCGCCGCCGATGCGCCGCGCAGTCCGAGCAGGCCGGTCTCGACCGCCGCCGTCAGGACCTGCGTCGCATCCAGCGATCCTTCGGTCTGCGCCAGGAGCCGGTCTGGCAATCGTACTCGTAGCCCTCCCGCCCATCTTCCTCCCGGTTCCGGCGCTCGCGGATTTGACTCGGCCCTGCCGGCCGATAGGCTGCCGGACAGCGGCTCGGTTTCTGGCGACGATACAGCGGCACCTCGAATGGGCGTCACGGCGAACCTGGACTTGGGCGGCACGGCGGAACTTCCGGCGGACGATGTCCCCATGTCGGGGGCTGCCGCAGGGGCGGCGTGGGTCGATGGCGGCCACGCGGTGCTCGACGCCGACGGGCGGGTGACCGAGGCCTGCCCCGCCATGGCAGCGTGGCTCGGATACCCCAACCCTGCCGCGGCCGCAGGGGCCGACTTCTGGAACCTTCTCCGCCAGCGCCATCCCGGTTGTGAAGCCGCCCTGAACGCGCTGCGAGACCGTGCGGAGACCTTCGGTTCCCAAGAGCTCTCCGGCGATGGGAGCGACTCCAGCACCGGGTGGAGCCGCCTCGAGCGCACGCGGTTGCCGGGCGGAGGTGACGTGGTGCGGATCGCCTCCATGCTGGCGCCGGGCGGCGAACTGGCGGAGCAGGGGTGGCGCGACGCCTACGATGCGCGGACCGCCGGACGTGAATTGTTTCTGCGGCTGCAACGCGCCGAGGCGCAGCTCGCCAAACTCTCCCAGCACTGGCCCGGCGTCATCTTCAGCCAGCGTCCCGACTTCGATTTCCAGTTCGTCAGCGGGCGCATCGAGGAACTGACCGGCATCGGTCCCGAGGAATGGCGCCGTCGGGGCGGCCGGTTTCTCGACGTGCTGCACGAGTCCGACGTGGCGGAACTTCAGAACCAGTGCCGGCTGGCGGTGCGTTCGGGGAAGTCGGTGACCAGCACCTTCCGCGTCCGCCACCTGCAGACCGGCCGCGTCAGCTACATTCTCGAGCATCGGCAGCCGTCGCTGAGCCGCAGCGGGTTGCTGCTCGGCTACGAGGGGGTCTGGCTCGACGTGACGCGGCAGACGCTGGCGGAGAAGCTGCTCACGTCCGCGGCCTGGAAGGAGACGCTGGCGGTGCTGACCATGGGGTTGGCGCACGATTTCAGCAATGTCATGGCCGGCATCCATTCGCTGAGCGAGTCGTTCCTCGCGCAACTCGAGGCGGGCCACCCGTTCCGCGAGGGCCTCGATCTGATCAAGAAGAGTTCGCTGCAGGCATCGCAATTGGTGCATCGCATCGTGAATCTGCACCTCGGCAAGCCGGGGGAGCGGAACTACCATGACCTGAACCAGATCGTGGGCGAGCTGCTCGAGCTGGTGCGCAAGGTGATCCCACGCCGCATCGAAGTGATCTCGGAACTCAGTCCCAGCGCGCTGCCGGTCTATGTCGACGCGGTGGAGTTCCGGCAGGTGATCATCAACCTCGCGCTCAACGCGGCCGATGCGATGCCCGAGCGCGGCCGTTTGGTGCTGCGCACCAGGCGGCCCGACCCCCGGCCCGGCGCCCCCGGGTGGCATGGCGCGACGCCGCGGGTTCCCTGCGT
>CAZYJB010000206.1:0-7010 GCA_964647675.1 uncultured Verrucomicrobiota bacterium
CGCGGACTGCACGGCCTGCACGCGTTCCGCCGCGGAACGATTGGCGTCCAGGGCGCGCTCCAGCACGGCGCGCTGCGCCGCCGCGTCACCCCAGGCGGTGCCCAGCTTCTGCCCGAGCTCCACCACGCGCGCGTGGCCGCTCTGCGTCAGCCGTGCGATGAACGCCGCCGACGGTTGCGACGGGGTCAGCGCCTTTCCTTCCTGTCCCTTCAGCAATCCCTCCAAGGCCGCCGCGGCCAGCTCCGGACGGTCCGGCAACACGGTCTCGATGAAAGTCACCGCCAGGTCGACCGACGCCGCGCCGCCCAGGTCGCACAGCCGCCGCATGGCTTTTGCCGCGAGCACCCCGCTCAAGGGCATGTGTTGCGCCCCGGGCCCGGACAGCCACTCGAGGCCGGGACGCGGCGCGGCGGCGAACATCGGCTCCACCGCATGCCAGATCATGAAGGGGATCACCGGATCCTTCGCGTCGGCCGAATGCTGGACCAACGCCGCCAGGGCGGGGGAAATGTCCAGGCCGGGTCCCCGGCGCGGCCGGTTCACGGTCAGTTGATCCGACGTGAAACGACGGCACGCCACCGCCACCGCCAACCGCACTGACGGATCGGGGTCTGCGGCCAGCTTCGTCAGATGCTCCTGCGTCGTGTCGTCCGCCACCTGTCGCTCCCCGAGGAAGCGCGCCGCCCAAAGCCGGATCGCCGGCTCGTCGTCGGACACGGCCCGCGCGAGAACGTCGTCGGCCAGGTAGCCGGAGCTGTAGAGGGTCCAGAAGGCCGCCAGCCGCGCATCGCGCCGGACCGCACCGCCCGCCGCGCCACCGTTTGCGAACAGATTCCGAAGCCGGGCCACCACCGTGTCGTCGCGGCGCTCGCTCAGCAGGCGCTGGGCGGTGCGCCGTTGCCAGGCATTGGGATGAGCCAGCAGATCCACCAGCGCAGCGCTGCCCAGTTTCGCGAGATCCATGTCGCGCGACGGACGTGATGGAACCGGCTTTCCCTTCTGCCCGCCGGTATTCACGACGCGCCAGATGCGGCCGTGTTCGCGGTCGACGCCCGCCGGGTCGGCGTTCGCGTTCTGGTAACACGGATACCGGTCGTACCAGTCCATGATCCAGACCGCGCCATCCGGACCGACCTGTGTGCTTACCGGCATGAACCAGCCGTCGTTGGCGCGCACGAGGTCGCGCCAGTGCGACGCGACGAAGCTCGAGCCGTTGGGCGTCAGGCGGTCCTGGTGCACCGCGTTGTCGTGGATGTTGCCCTGCAGGATCGTGCCCGAGTTCTCCGCAGAAAACTGGTCGCCCTGGTACACCTGGATGCCGGCGTAGGCCGCCATGTGGTGCTTGTGGTCGTTGATCGCCTTCAACCGCTCGTACGCGAAGGGATGCGGCTCCGAGCCCGCCTGCCGGTCGTAAATCCCTCCCGGCGCCAGATGGAAGAGGTGCTCGATCACACAGGCGCTGACGAAGGCGTTGCCGCGCGCATCGAAATCCACGCCCCAGGGATTGCTCGTGCCTTCGGCGTAGACCTCGAATCGGGACGGCTCACGCACATTCCACCGCGCGACACCGGCGGTCAGCAGCACCGGCGATCCACCCGCGGCAGGAGCTTGGGCGTCGGTCACTTCGGAACGCGTGAACACGCCGTGCGTCATGTACATCGCCCCATCCGGACCCCAGGTGAACCCGTTCAGCAGCTCGTGCCGGTCTTCCAGCCCGAACCCTGTCTTTACGATTTCGGTGTGATCGGCGCGATCGTCGCCGTCGGTGTCTTGGAGAAACAGGAGGTGCGGCGCCTGACCCAGGTACGCGCCGCCATTCCCGAGCAACAGGCCCGTCGCCAGGCTGAACCCGTCGGCCCAGACCTGGACTTTGTCCGCCCGCCCGTCGGAGTCCGTGTCTTCGAGGATCTTGATGCGATCACGTCCCTTCTGCCCGTTGGCGGCGCCGAGCGGATACTCGTACAACTCGACGACCCAGAGGCGTCCGCGATCGTCCCAGGTCATGGCCACCGGGTTGACGATCTCGGGCTCGCTCGCGAAGAGGCGGATCTCGAAGCCGTCGGGCACCGTGAACCGGGTCTGGGCTGCCTCAGGCGACAGTGCCGGCGTCGAGGCCGGGGCATGCTGGCCGGACAACTGCCGGCCGGAGGGCGCGTTGGTGTAGACGGTGAAGCCGAGGTTCTTGCGCGGCGGACGATAGTCGGCGCCGTGGGTCGGGGTTCCCAGGTTCGTTCCAGCCAGGAACAGGACGGCGGCGCCGAGGGATCGGACGACGGGAATCATCGGCGGGATGCTGCTGATCCCCGTCACCGCTGGCAACGCCACAGCACGGAAGCCGACTCTGTTCCTATGCCGCAAGGGCCGCTGCCTGACGCAGTCCCTGCGCGTGGGTGAAGAGGGGGTCCTTCCCGCGGACCAGGTGCACAATGGCGGGATCAACCAGGCAGTTGTACTGGCGATGAAACCCGGAGAAACGGAACGGGCGTCCATCCGGCAGCTGCGTGGCGTAGGCGCCGTTGGTGTCGGTGGCCCAGAACCGGTGGGTCATGGCCAGCGTGTGCTTGTCGGGCTGATCGCAAAGCACCTGCATGGCGTAGGCGATGAGCGGCTCGTCGACGCAGAGCACCCCCTGCTCGCGGCAGAAGCGCCAGAACGCGGAAGCGAGCTGGTACATCGCATCGATTGCCGCCCGGCGCACGATGAACATGCCGCCATTGACGTTGCGCACGGCCCGATGCCGGACGCCCGCCTTGCGCATCAGCGTCACGAAGGTCGACGCCGGGTAATCCCACCAGACCGGAATCTCGAGCGGACCCGTGAGATCGGCCTCCAGCGTCGCGTGCATGGGACTCCCCTGTAGCAGTTCCTCCGGATCCATCGGTCGTCGCACGAACCAGGTGTCCGAATCGAGGTAGATGAAATAGTCGTAGTTCAACCGCGCCACGTCGCGGCGCAGGAACACGAGCTTGAACAGCCAGCCCCAATTGTCGAAGCGGCCGGCCGGATGGCAGGTCGCGCCCGGGACTTCCCGGTCGGTCCAGAAATGAAAATCCTCGGTGACGCCGGCGCGACGCGCGGAGTCGACCATGGAATGAAGCAGATCGCAGTAGGCGCCAGTGCCGATGGACCAATAGCAGAATCGGGGGCTCATGGGGTGGGGAGGTGGCAGGTGGGGAACGGGTGGAATCAATCGACAGGCGTGGCAAACTGCCGGCTCGCGGCGGTGCGTTGCAGCAGCGACGCCTTGTCCAGTTCGCGAAGGTTGAGGACCGCCCGGTTCGGTTCGGGCGCGAGCAGACCCGTGATGGTACGCCAGTCCGCGGGACCCGCTGCTTCGTCCTCGCTCAGCGCCTTCGCATGCACGTAGGCGAAGTGCGGCGCATAGAGCGGCGAAGACAGGACCTCACGCACGAGACGTTCGCCGCCAAGGAAGGCGGGCGACCGGCCGAAGACGAGGTACCCGAGCATCTCGGGAGTGGCCCGCAGCCGACGCGCCATCCGCTCCTCCGCGGCAGCGAAGGGGGGCAGCACTTCGAACCGCGCGCGCGCGCGTGCACAACGCCGTTCCCCACCGTCCGTCCAGGACACCTCCAGGCAGAGAGTGTGCCAGCCGGGACGCGCCAGGAGCGCCCCGCGACGCCCGCGCAGCAGGGTGAGGCTCCCTTCCCGCCGCGCGCCGGGTTCGAGCGGCACCGGACGCACCGCCAGCACCGGCTTGAACAGCGACCGAAATTCGTTCTCGGTGCCGTCGGGCCCCACCACCCACCCCTGAACGAACGGCGTGGCCAGGCTCAGTTGCGCGGGCACCTCGAGGGTCCGCACCCCCGAGTTGAGCAGGCTGAAATCCACCCTCAGCGGCGCACCCACGGGTAAATCCAGGCGCATGCGACTGATGGTCAGGGCCAGCGGGCCCGCCACTTCCGGCCGGTCCCGCGGAATCGGGACCCACGATCGCACCTCGCCGGTGCGCCGCCGGTGCGCCGCCGAGGCGTGATCCTCCAGCACGCCGGCCGTCTCCCACGGCGTGCCTCCCGGGCGCACGTGGACATCCGGTAGATGCCGCAACCGGAACAGGTCGTCGGCCATGAACTCGGGATTCAGCGCGGCCGGCGTCAGCACTCCGCCTGCTCCCTGCGTCGCAAGTCGGCCCACCTGCTCCATCACGCCCTGCCCGACATGGTTATGGTACAAGCCCATGGCGTGGCCGATCTCGTGCACCGCCACCTTGAAAAAGAGATCGGGACACTCGTGCAGCAGGCGCCCGGCATAGCGGCCCATGACCGGACTGTTCCCCAGCCGCGCTCCGCCACGGACGGCCACTCCTTCGCGCGGAATGCCATTGAGGTCCGCGCCGTCGTGGTCGAAGGCGATCCCCAGCACTGGGGAGGGATCGGCAAACTCCCGCACCACCGTCACGTGGTAGCGCCATTCCGCGTCGAGATCGGCCTCGGCGCGCGAATTCAGCATCGCGTCGTGCAACTCCCGCAGCGACCACCGGCCCGACAGCGGCGTGCGACTCGCCAGCCGGCCGGTCCGCGAGCGCACCAGCCAGCCGGCCCGCGCAAACACCGTGCCCCAGTTCTCGCTGGCGCCATTGTCCTCAGGCAGGGGCAGCGCCCCCTCCGCATCGAGTTCCACCAGGGCCTCGCGGAAGTACGGCGAGATCCATTCGAGGATCAATTCCCCCAAGGCCAACCCCGTGGCGGTGACCACCCGGAACTCCACCCCTGGCGCCGGACCGCCCTCCCCGCCGTCCAGGACGCCCAAGGACCGGAATTCGAGACGCACCAACTCCGGCGCCTCCCAGAGTCCGTACTCGAGGTTGCGCAATCGGGTCACTTCAGCCTCCACACTTACCCCGCGCCGCCCGGCTGCGCGGGAAGGGGTTGCTTCCCCATTCAGCCCCACCCGCACCCCCAGAACCCGCAAATAGGCGTGGTAGCGGTCCCGTGGAAAAACCGGAATTGTACGCCCCGCCCCCCTATTCGTGGCGCCCTCCGCGGAGGCGCGATCCGAGTCCGCCTCGTCGTTCCACCTCGACCGCATCGAATCCTCCTCCCGATACAAATCCCCGGAGGCCACCCAATGCATCGGTGAAAGCGTCTCCAGACGCAGCGTGCCGGCCAGCGCCGGCCACTGCATCAGATCCCCCTGTCGCCGGTCGGGCGTGAAGCGGAGCCGGTAACACCCGTCCCGCAGGCTACCCATGGCCTTGACCTCATCCGGGAACGGACCGAAGGCCATCGTCCCGGATGCCGGATCGACATCGGGCAGACGCGGGAATCCCGGGTCAAGGGCCTGGACCGCGGAGGCTTCGATGCCACCCAGCAGCGGCCCGAGGTCGTCGAGAATGCTCCGCAGGGGGCGGATACCCGCCTCCCGCGCCGGCGTGGGATTGGAGAACGGAGTCGACACGATTGTTTGTCAGACTATTCGCGCGCCGCCGAATAGTCTGACGAACAAAGTGCCCGTTTCGCACACCACCCCGGATTCGCATGAACGAAAACCAGCACCAATCCCTCAAGCAACGCCTCCTCGAACACCTCCGCAGCCGCGACGCCCTGCGCTCCGCCACCGACGACGTGCTCGTCGCCGTGATCGACGAGTGGATCCTCGCACAGGCACCCGCCCCGGACGCCCTGCCCTCCCCGGAGGTCCTCGACACCCTCGCGGCACGGGTGTTGGCACGGGCGAAACTCAGCGCCGAGGAACGCAGTGTGCGGGCCCGGCTCGCCGCCCAGCTCGGTTCCTCCCTCGACGACCTGGATGCCATCGTCCAGCGCCAGTTCGAGGGAGCCACCCGTGACATCGCAACGCGCCATTCGCAGGCCGTCCGACTCGACCGCACACGTCGGGTCATCGAGGCCGTGCTGTACGGGCTGGGCGGTCAGGGCGCCACCCTGGAGCAGGTGCTGGCCGGCGCGGGACGCGCCGTGACGCTGCCCGTGCTCGAGGTCTTCGGCCAGTCGGTCTCCGCGGACCTCGAGCGCCGCCTGCGCAACGCGGCCAATCGCGCGCTCGCACCGGCGGAGGTCGACGAACTCCTCCAGCTCCTCCGTCAGCGCCAGGCGATCCCCACCGCGGAGCCCGCGGCGATCGGACAGGTCGCCCAGGCGGCCAGCCAGGCCGTCCAGCAAGCCGCGGTCAACGTGCAGAAAATCCTGACCGTCGCGCTCGAGGCGGATCGGTCGGGGGACAAGGATGGGTACACGTACTACCCCTGAAGCCAGGTCACGGGGCATCCTGTGGCAGGTCCTCGGATGCCCCTGCTATCGCGGTCATCGATGCGCCGACGGTACATTCGTTCCGGTCGGCGGATAACGCCTTGCCACCTCATCGTACCTCTCCCAGATCGAGCCGGGTCCGGGCAAGCGCACGGCCGGCGTCCCGTCGCCCCGAGGCGGATCCAGAGACCAGATGTGGTGAACCCCTTCGCGCGGACGTCCCTCTTCGGCGAAAAAGAGGGGCAAGTGAGTGGTCACCAGCGCACGGCCATCCTCTGCGACCCGGATCCAAGCAATGGGAAGCTGAAACGTCTCGCGATACACTTCACGTCGAGTCTCCAGATTCCACACGATCAAGAGATGATCCGAACCACCCGTGATGAGCTGGCGTCCATCGCCCGAAAACGCTAACCAGCGCAGGTTTGATTCATGGCCTTGGAGGCTGGCGACCTTCGCTCCGGATTGCGCGTCGTAGAGACTCACCCCGGAATCGGCGGGGCCCATGAGCGCCAGGTATCGGCCATCCCCTGAGATTTGAATCACCGGGTCGGTCGACCGGACGATGGGAATCACGCGGTTCTCGTCCAGACGCCACACGACGACGCGTCCATCGCCCAGGTTTGCCGCCACGGCTGGCGCATGGGGGGCACTGTCCAACATGGTGAACAGAACCAAGTTCCTGGAATCCTGGGGCGTTGCCTCCAACCCGGCTCCGGCATGGGCTGGCCCCGGGAACCGTTCCCGCGGCGGTATCTCGTCGCTCCGCAGGATTTGGATGCGGTCACG
>CAZYJB010000207.1:0-6971 GCA_964647675.1 uncultured Verrucomicrobiota bacterium
TCAGCCCCGAGCTGACCACCGCCGCCTATCGCATTGGCGACTCCGTGGTGAATGTGGTGACGCCGCTCAACTCCTACCTGCTGGTCATCCTCGCCGTGATGCAGAAATACCGCGCGGCCGCCGGCCTGGGCAGCCTCGTTACCCTCATGCTGCCCTACTCCGTCGTGTTCGGCGTCGTCTGGACCCTCTTCCTGCTGGTCTGGTACTCGCTCGGATTGCCGCTGGGCCCCCTCGCCGAGCTGCACTATCCGCCACGGTCAGCGGCGCCGTGACGCTGTTCATCCCGTCAATCCTGTCTATCCTTCCACCCCATGAAGCCGCTGCTGCTCTCGCGCTGGATCCTCGCCTACGGCGCCTTCCTCATCGTCGTCGGCCTGCTCGGCTTTCTCTCCAACCCCGAGAAGGCCAAAACCGCGCTGATCTCCGGCGGCACCTTCGGGGGACTCTCGGTCCTTTGGGGTTGGTTGACCGCGCGAGGAAAACTTTGGGCCCCGACGGCGGCTCTCGCCACGACCGGTTTCCTTGCCCTCATCTTCGCCTGGCGCGCCACGGCCGGCTGGCGGGCCGTGGCAGCGGGTCAGAGCGAGAAGCTCCTTGCGGCCGTGCTGATCTCCTCGATGTTGGCCGCGTCCATTCTCCTGCTCAGCGTTCTCGTGCGGTCCCGCTGCTCGCGCTCCACAGCGGTTCGACCCCATTCCGCAACCGTCTCCTGACACCTGCCCTTCCTGAATCCGTGGCCATGAACCCCTCGACGCAGGGGGTGGCCAAGCCCTGCCTCAAGAGATCGCAATCCTCCTGATCGCCGCGGGATCGAGGACCCCCTCGTGAGCCTCAACTGACCGCGCGCAGCGAACACTTCGCGCCCGCGTCGTCACGGCCCACCCCCGTCGCGCGCGTGTCCAACTTCGGCTCGCCATCCACCAGAAACCGGTACCGGTGATGACCGTGAGGCAGCGGGACCTGCAGGAACCATGACCCGTCCGGCTGCGGTTGCATGCGATGCGTTCCGGGCTTCCAGGCGTTGAAATCGCCCACGATGTCCACGGTCTTCGCCGCCGGCGCATCGCAATGAAAATTGACGGGCTTGGCCATTCGGAGGGCCGAATACCTCGCCCGCAACGGACTTTCCTCGACGTCCTTCATATCTCTGTATCGACCGGATCACACTTGTGCATGATCGGTCCGGCCGCAAGGAAGCAGAGGATGTCCGGTCCCGCAAGCGCTCTGGGAGCAATGGAAGCGCCTTGTTGCGAGACCCGTCGCGCGCGCGCGAACCAGGGCCGGAGCCACCGCGATTCAGCAACCCGTTTCCGGATCTGCCCGCGCTGCCTGCGCCGGACGAACGCGGATGGAGACGCGCCTTGGCGTCTCGAAGGCGGCCACGATAGCCTGCGCTCCTGATGAGCGAGGTCACGCGCATCCTCGGAGCCGTGGAGAACGGGGACCGGACAGCCGAAGCGGCTCTCCTTCCCCTGGTCTACGACGAGCTTCGAAAGATCGCCGCGGGCAAGATGTCGGCGGAGTCGGCCGGTCACACGTTGCAACCCACCGCGCTCGTGCATGAAGCCTGGCTGCGCCTCGCCGGGACGCAGCCGGACGGCTGGCGCAATCGCGCGCATTTCTTTGGCGCCGCCGCCGAGGCCATGCGCCGCATCCTCGTCGAACACGCGCGCCGCAAGCACAGCCAGAAGCGCGGTGGAGGTATGTCAACCGAGCCATTCGACGAGGCGTCCTTTGTTCTGGTCGCGCCCGCCGAGGAATTGCTCGCGGTGCATGACGCGCTCGATCGCCTGGCCGTCGAAGATGCCGAGGCGGCCGAACTCGTGAAACTCCGGTATTTCGCCGGGCTCACCATCGATGAGGCCGCCTCCGCTCTGGGCCTCGGCAAACGCACCACCGAAGGCCTCTGGACCTTCGCCCGCTCCTGGCTGAGCCGCGAAATCCGGAGAACTCTCTGACGCCCCGGCGCGTCTCCCGATGAGCGCCTCCCCCGCCACCACCGCCGCGAAACGCCGGCAACGCGAGCTCTTCCTCGCCGCGCTCGCCCTCGCCGATCCCGCGGCGCGGCTCGCCTACCTCGACGAAGCCTGCAGCGGCGACGCGGTGCTGCGCCAGGCTATCGCCGATCTTCTCGAGGAACAGGGACGTCTCGAGGGCTTCCTCGACGCGCCCGCGGCCTCGGTCACCAGCGGAGAACTTTCCGCGCGCGACAGCGTCCATCCGCGCCCTGGCCCCGACCTCGGCCTCAACGGTGTCCGCATCGATCATTACCGCATCCTCGAGAAGCTCGGCGAGGGAGGCTGCGGCACGGTTTACCTCGCGGAACAGGACGAACCGATCCGGCGCCGCGTCGCGCTCAAGGTGATCAAGCCGGGCATGGACACGCAGGCGGTCATCGCGCGCTTCGAAGGCGAGCGCCAGGCGCTGGCACTCATGGACCACCCCGGGATCGCGCGCGTCCTCGACGCCGGCACGACCGACTACGGGCGTCCCTTTTTCGTCATGGAACTGGTGCGCGGACCGCGCATCACGGCTTTCTGCGACGAGAACCACCTGGGCCTGCGGCAGCGCCTCGAGCTCTTCATCAAGGTCTGCAACGCCATCCAGCACGCGCACCAGAAGGGGGTCATCCATCGCGACATCAAACCGTCGAACCTGCTCGTCACACGCCACGACGGCGAGGCGGTCCCCAAGGTGATCGACTTCGGCATCGCCAAGGCCATCGAGCAGCGGCTGACCGAGAACACCCAGGTCACCTCGCTCGCGCAGTTCCTCGGCACGCCTGCCTACGTCAGTCCGGAGCAGGCGGAGATGAGCGGTCTCGACCTCGACACGCGCAGCGACCTCTACAGCCTAGGCGTCCTGCTCTACGAACTGCTCACCGGCGCACCGCCCTTCGACGGTCAGGAACTGCTCAACTCCGGCTTCGATGCCATGCGGCGCACGATCCGCGAAACCGATCCGCCGCCCCCCTCCACCAGGCTGGAGTCGCACGCTCCCGAGACCCTCGAGTCCATCGCCGCCGCCCGGGGCACGGATTCCGCCCGCTGGATCCGAACGGTGCGGGGAGACCTCGACTGGATCGTCATGAAGGCGATCGCGAAGGACCGCCAGCTCCGGTACGAGACCGCCAGCGCCTTGGCGGCCGACGTCCTGCGCCATCTCAAAGGCGAGGAAGTGACCGCCCGCCCACCCACCCGGCGTTACCGGCTTGGCAAGTTTGTTCATCGCAACCGCGGCCTGGTTGGCGCCGCGGCCGCGGTGCTCACCATCCTGCTCGTCGCCACCGGTACCACCACTTGGCAGGCCGTGCGCGCCACGCGCGCAGAGCATGAACAGACCCGGCTCCGCGGGGTCGCCGAGGACGCCCGTCGCGAGGAGGCCCGCCAACGTCAGGTGGCCGAGGCGGAGCGCGCCACCGCACTCCACCGCGCCTACAACTCGGACATGAACCTGGTCCAGCAGGCGCTCCAGGCGAACAACTACGGTCGCGCCGTCGATCTCCTCGATCGCCACCGTCGCCGCCCCCCTCCCGACCAGCGTCCCGGCTCCATCACCGATCCGGATCCGCGCCACTGGGAGTGGCGCTACTTCTGGAGTCAGTCCCGCAGCGAGGCGCTCTTCGCGCTGCCCCGCCAGTCGCGCACCCTCAACAGCCTGGCACTCTCGCGCGATGGCACCACGTTGGTTTCGCTCGACCGCTCGGGAAACGCGGTGGTCTGGGATGCCGCGCGCCGGAAGTCACTCGCCGGATGGCGCAGCAACGGACGCGCCGGCGCGGTCGCCGCGTCTCCCGCCGACGACCGCCTGGCCTTCGCCACCGGCACCGCGCCGCGGCGTGCCACCATCCAGGTGTGGTCCCCCGACCGCGGCGCGGTCACGACGGATCTCGAGCTCGGCTCCGGCATCCTGGCGCTGACCTTCACACCCGACGGCGCCACGCTGCTCATCCTCGGCGACGACGGCATGCTCCGATCCTGGGACTTCACGACCCGTCCGCCGACCTCGGTCCCGCTGCCCGAGGAATCCGCCCAGCAGTTCTTCGCCTTCGCCACGGCGGCGTTTTCGCCGGATGCCCGCCTGCTGGCCCTGTCCAGCGGCGGACGGGTCCAGATCCTCGACCTGGAATCACGCCGGGTACGCTGCCGGATCGACGCCTTCTCCCAGCACATCGCCTCGCTCGCATTCTCCGCCGATTCGAAGACCCTCGCGGTGGGACCCTCTTTCTTCGATGTCGACACCAACATCCGGCTGTTCGACGCCAGCACCGGCGTGGCCGCGGGGGTCCTCACCGGCCACGTCTCGTGGATCCCCAGCCTGGTCTTCAGTCCCGATGGCACGCGCCTCTACTCGGCCGGCGCCGACCAGACGATCCGCATCTGGGAACTTCCCTCCCACCGCGAACTAGCCGTCCTGCGCGGCCACCTGTCCGAGGTGAACTGCCTCGCACTCTCCGCAGACGGCGCAACGCTCTTCTCCGGCTGCAAGGACGGCACGCTCTTCGCCTGGGACGCACGACGCACCGGGCGCATGCCCAGCTACCGACTCCTGCCCGGTCGCGCCAGCGGCGCGGAGTTCAGTCGCGACGGGCGCACGCTCTACACCTACGGCGGCGGCGAAGGCGTCCGCACCTGGGACACCGCGACGCTGCAGGGACGCGAGCGCCTCGAGGCGCTCGGCCGCGACGTGGATCGGCTAGTGGCCTCGGGCGACGAAACCCGGGTCTACGCCGGAGCCCGCGGCCGGATTCTCGTGCTGGATCTGGCCGGGAACCGCCTCGTGGAAACGCCGTTCTCTACCGCCTCGTCCCGCCGGCCCGCCTTCCCCATCGGCCTCCTCGACCACGACCGGTTCCTGCTCACCGAGGAATCCGGCGGTTCCGTGCGGAGCTGGGACACTCGGACTTGGGAATCGACGGAGTGGACCTCCATTCCCTCACCCAGACGCCCCGCCTTCGAACGTTCAGTCCTGTCCGCCGCCGCCCGCTTGCTGGCAGTCCCTGGCCCCGACAACGCGCTGACGGTGTTCGATCTCGCCACCCGACAGTCGCGCGCCACCTTCAGTGCGGAGTTCCGTGGCGGTGCGGGTCTCGACTTTTCGCCGGACGGTTCGATCCTCGCCGCCGCGTCGCGCGAAGGGGTCGTCCACCTCTACGACACCGCGTCCGGTGAACCCCTCGACTCGCTGCGGGGACATCTCCTCGGCGTCCACGATGTTGCCTTCTCACCCGACGGCCAGCGCCTCGCCTCGGCCAGCGCGAAGGACGAAGCGGTCAAGATCTGGGACGTCGAAACACGGCATGAAGTCGCCTCGCTCGCCGGCGCAGGATCCCTCTTCAACCGCGTGATGTTCTCGCCCGACGGCACCTTGCTCGCCGCCATCAATTCGAGCGGAACGGTCCACGTCTGGCGCGCGCCCGCGCTCGAGGAAATCGACCGCCTCGCGGAATCCGCATCGAGCGCGGGCCTTGGCGTACGCAATGTCGGGCCGGGAGCGAGTCCCGGACGAAGCCTCGGAACCTCGCCGCCCTGACGAGCCGGCGGGACATCAAATCAATCTCTTCGGTCCGAATCCCATGCCGGAGGTCGCGAGCTACGTCTCGTGACTCGGCATCCATTCCGGGGTGCCGACCTCCTCCCTGCTCCTCGCTCGTTTCCGTTCCGGAGCTCTGCGTCAACTCGCCGGTCAGAGCCGGCGAGCCACCCTTTCCTCATCTCGGCTCGCGCGCGCTTGACCTTCGCTCCGCGCTCCCCGAGAACGCCCGCACACGCCCCTTCGCATGCGACCGCATCGCTTTCTCACCCTGGCCTTGTCGGCCAATCTCCTCGGCTTCTCCACGGCCGCGCCTTCCGCCTTCGGCGCCGACGATCCCGGCTTCATTTTCGAACCTGATGTCATGGTTCCGATGACCGACGGCGTGCGCCTCGCGACTCATGTCTACCGTCCGCGCGGCGAAGGCAAGTACCCGGTCATTCTCCTGCGCACGCCCTACGGCAAGCCCAACCAGGACTGGGGCGATGCCAAACGCTACCTTCCCGCCGGTTATGCGCTCGTGGCGCAGGATTGCCGCGGACGCGGCAAATCCGAGGGCACCTGGAATCCATTCTATCTCGATCGCGAGGACGGTCTCGCGACTCAGGCGTGGATCGGCAAACAGGGGTGGTGCAACGGCGACCTCGGCACCTCGGGCGGCTCGTATGGAGGCTGGACCCAGTGGGCCTCTGCGCCTGGCGCCACGCCGCATCTCAAGTGCATGGTGCCCGTGGTGCCCTTCTCCGAAGTGTACGCCGACATCGCCTACTACGGCGGTGCGTTCCAACTCGCGCTGCTGCTCGGCTGGGGCGCGGGCGTCGGCGGCGTCAACCTGCCGCCTGACAAGCTCGCCGAGGCTTACCGCCATCTGCCGCTCAACACCCTCGGCGACCAGTTCGAACGCAAGATCGGCTATCTCAATGACTGGGTGAACCATCCCACGCCCGACGACTACTGGCAGCGCCGCGGCGTCGGAGACACCTACGCGTCGGTGACCGTGCCTGTGCTCAACGTCGGTGGGTGGTACGACATCTTCTCGAAAACCACGCTCGACCTCACCGACCGCGTGCGCGAGCAATCGGCCGACCGCGCCATGCGCCGTAATCAGACGGTCATCATGGGGCCCTGGGCACATGGCGTCGGCGTGCGCAAGGTGGGCGATCTCGACTTCGGCGACGCCGCCGCGGTCAACCTTGGCGAGTGGCAATTCCAGTGGTTCGAGTACTGGCTGAAGGGGAGGCACACGGGGGTCGAGAACTGGCCCGCCTACCGGCTTTTCGTCATGGGTGAGAACCGTTGGCGCGACGAGAACGAGTGGCCGCTCGCGCGCACCCGCTACACGCCGCTCTACCTCCGCAGCGGCGGACGCGCCAACTCCCTGCGCGGCGATGGCACGCTGACCTTCGAGACGCCTTCCGCCGCGGGTACGGATGCCTACG
>CAZYJB010000208.1:0-3738 GCA_964647675.1 uncultured Verrucomicrobiota bacterium
AGTTGCGCCAGCGCTATCTCGCCCACATGCGCACGGTGCTGGAGGAGTCGTTCCAACCGGCGGCGCTCGTTCCCCTGGTCGACGAGTTCCGCGATCGCACGGCCGCGGACATTGCGGCCGACACCAAGAAGAACTTCACCATGACGCAGTACACCAACGACGTGAACAGCCTGAAGTCCATCGCCCAGCGACGCTACGCCTTCCTCACCAATCACGCCGAACTCCGGCCCGTCCCTCCGTTGATCGAGTCCGTGACGCCACCGGTCGATCCCGTCCTCGTCGGCCAGGTGCCGTTCGTCACCGCCCAGGTGAGTGCGCGGGGCACCAACGGACTTTCCTCGGTGTGGCTCTATCATCGCGGCGCGGCCTACGGACGCTTCACCTCGGTCGCGATGCTGGACGATGGGGCGCACGGAGACGGCGCGGCGGGCGATGGGGTTTTCGGTGCCGCCACGACCAACTACCCGGCTGGCACCCAGGTTCGGTTCTATGTCGAAGCGCGCTCGGCGAATCCCGCGCAGGCCGCCGCCTTCTTCCCACCGCGCGCCGAGCAGGTGACACTCGGTTACCGCGTCCGCGTGATCTCGGCGACGGCGTCGCCCGTGGTCATCAACGAACTCCAGGCCGACAACGTGTCGACGGTCGCTGATCCGCAGGGAGACTTCGATGACTGGGTCGAGATCCGCAATGTCACCGACGCCGAGGTCGATCTGGGCGGATGCTATCTGAGCGACGAGCCCAATAGCCCGCGGAAGTGGAGATTCCCCGACGGCACCCGGGTGCCCGCGGGCGGCTACCTGCTGGTCTGGGCCGACGAAGACGGGCGGGACACCCCCGGCTTGCACGCGAGCTTCAGGCTTTCGGCTTCCGGTGAGACGCTGATGTTGACCGACACCGACGCGCGCCTCAATGCGGTGCTCGATTCCGTGACGTTCCCGGCGCAGGCCGGGGATCGATCCTTTGGGCGATCCCCGGAGAACGCTGACCTGTTCGAAGTGCAGACGCCCTCCCCTGGACGTGCCAATCCATGAGGTCTGACGGGCTACGGACCGTGACGCGCCACGTCCCGGTGGCGCCGCGGGGTGGGGTGAAGGGCTGGGGTGACCGTGAAAGCGCGGCCCGGCGGGACGCCTCGCCCCACCTGCTGTGCGAGGCGCCTCTACCGGTCGAGCACGGCGCGGCTGTGGCGCTTCAACCAGCGCTCTGCCTCGCGCCAGGCGGGATCCCAGTCGTTGACCACGCGCCAAAAGCGGTCGGAATGATTCATCTCCCGCAAGTGCGCCAGTTCGTGGACGATCAGGTAGTCGCGGACGGCGAGCGGGAGTTGAATGAGCCGCCAGTTCAGGGAAATCGTGCCCCGGCGCGAGCAGGAACCCCACCGCGACCTCTGCGCGCGCACCTGGACGCGATGGACCACGACGCCAAAACGTGCCGCGGCTGCCATCACCAGCGGCGGAAGCTCGCGTGCCGCCATGGCGCGGAGTTGTCGCTCGAGATGCGGTCTCCAGGGGACCCCGGAGGCCGGCATCGGGAACGAGACGGATCCGATCCCGATGCCCTCCGCCGCGGGGACGAGAGGCGTGGGTTCGCCGCGAAACCAGACCGGGGTTCCGAACTCCCACGGTGCCGGCTGGGCTGACTCCGCTCGCCGGCGGCCCAATTGGCGGTCGATCCAGGCGGCGTGGCGGACGGCGAAGGCGCGGGCGAAGGCTTCATTGCCGCCGCGGGGGATGGTGACCCGCACCTGCCCGTCCCGCGTGACTCTCAGGATGTAACGGCGGGCCCGTGGTTGGCGCACGAAGTGGAGCAGAGGAGGCGCAACGGGCGCTTGGGCGAGGGGGGCCGGATCCATGGACGGCGCGGAGACGATGAACCCGGCGGGTTCGCACGGCAATGAACGACGTGCCATCGCACTCGGCAACGGGCACCGTCCCGCGGTAGGCTGGTCGCCGGATGAGCGAACTCGATGCACCGTTGCCCGGCCCGCACCTGCGGCGATTGAAATCCCTCGGACAGCTCTTGAAGCCGGTGGTGCACGTGGGGAAGGGCGGACTGACGGACGCCCTGGTGGCCACGGTTGCGCAGGCCCTGGCTGATCACGAGCTGATCAAGGTCAAATTCGAGGCACTCAAGGATCAGAAGAAGAGCCTCGCGCCAGAACTCGCCACGCGTACCGGAAGCCGGATGATCCAGCGCGTGGGCAATGTGGTGGTCCTGTTCAAGCGCCATCCCGAGGTCGCGCATCGCAAAGTCACGCTGCCGGACGCGTGAGACACCGAACCCGCCCGCCCGCCCTGCTCACTGATGGTGCGTCCACAGGAGTCGGAGGCCCTCGAGCGTCAGGTGCGGGCGTACACCGGTGATCTCGGGAAGTCCGCGCGCCAGCAGTCGCGCATACCCTCCGGTGGCGACCACGGGTAGCTGCGGACACCGGAGTTGCCGGCGGAGGCCGCGAATCAACTCGCGGACCAGGCCTCGGTAGCCGTGGACCGCCCCGATGAGCATGGCTTCCTCGGTGCTGCGGCCGACGAGGGACGACACCGACCGGATGCGAATGCGCGGCAGCAATGCAGTCTTCTCGTGCAGATAATCGGTCATGGCCGCCAGCCCCGGCGCGATGATGCCGCCCACGTAGCGCGCGCGGCGGTCGACAATGTCGAAGGTGACCGCGGTGCCGAAGTCGACCACCACGCATGGAGCGCCGATGAGCGCGCGCGCCGCGATGGCGTTCGCCAGGCGGTCGGGACCGATGCTGCCCGGCTTGGGGTAGTCGAGTCCGACTCCGCGCAGCGTGGCGGGCGTCAGGACGAGCGGCTCGAGGCGCAATCGCCGCCGGATCAGTTCGACGGCCCGCGCCGTGGCGTCGGGCACCACGCTGCAAAGCACCGCATGACTGATCCGTCCCGACGCGAGCCAGGCGCCGAGGCGCGGCCCGGTCCGATGCTGGAGCAGGTCGTTTGTCGGCACGTCGAGGTGTTCGATCAGGCGGCGTGCCGTGGCGAGGCCGGCGTGGCAATGCGTGTTGCCAATGTCGAGCAGCAGCAGGCGCGGCGTGGTGGAAGCGGGCATGGCGGACGGAGGGACCGGTCGACGGCGCCGGATCATTCCTTCTGCAGCGTGACGTCGCCGCCAATGACGCGTTCGAGCCGGCCGTGGTCGGTGCGCACGAGAAGCGCGCCCTCGTCGTCGAGCGCCTCGGCACGGCCCGTGATGCAGCGCGGACCCGTGCCCACCGACACCATGCGCCCGAGCGTGGTGCACTCCTCCGACCATTCGGAACAGATGTGCTGGAAACGGCCTTCGACGACGTCGAGATAGGCGGCATCCAACTCACGCAACATGGCGGCCGCGAGCGCCGCGCGATCGACGGTGCGCCCCAGCGCGAGCCGGAGCGAAGTGGCCGATTCGCGCAGCTCCGGCGGGAAATCAGCCTCCTCCTGGTTGACGTTCACGCCGATGCCGAGGCCCACGTGACGCACGGAGTCGAGCTCCGCGCTCATCTCGGTGAGAACCCCCGCGATTTTGCGCCCGTGGATCATCAGGTCGTTGGGCCACTTGATCTCGGGCCGGAGCGGCAGTTCCGACCGGATGGCGCGCGACAACGCCACCGCCGCCGCGACGGTCATGCGTGTCACCGCCTGCGGCCGCAGATTCGGTCGCAACAACACGGAAAACCACAGGCCGCGGGCCTTGGGTGAGATCCAGGTGCGACCCAGGCGCCCGCGCCCGCGTGTCTGG
>CAZYJB010000208.1:3748-6965 GCA_964647675.1 uncultured Verrucomicrobiota bacterium
GCCCTCGGGCACGCCGTCGCGCGCGAGGCGTTCGAGCACGTCCGAGGTCGAGGTCGTTTCCTGGAAGACACGGATGTCGCGCCCGATGACCCGCACGCGGCCCAGGCGCGAGTGGAGGTCGTCGGCATGGATGCAATCGGGGCAGGCGAGCAGGCGGTAGCCACTGTGGGGACTCGCTTCGATCTGGTAGCCCGAGCGGCGCAGTTCCTCGATGCGCGCCCAGATGGCGGCGCGCGTGATGCCCAGGCGTGCCGAGAGGTCGGCTCCCGAGATCCAGGGCGCTGTCCGCAGCGCGGTGAGGATGGAGGCGTCAATGGTCACGGCGTGAAGTCGAGTCCGATGTCCACCCAGCGCGCGGCATGGGTGAGCGCGCCAGACGAGATGAAATCGACGCCGGTCGCGGCGATGGCCGGCAGGCGTTCGAGCGTCACCCCACCGCTCGCCTCGGTCAGCGCACGCCCGTGGCACAATTGCGCCGCCGTGCGCAGGTCTTCGAGCCCCATGTTGTCGAGCAGGATGATGTCCGCGCCCGCGTCGAGCGCCTGCCGCACTTCCTCGAGCGTGTCGGCTTCGACCTCGATGCGCAGGTGGTGATGGCGCGCGCGCGCGCGTTCGACGGCGGCGGCGATCGCGTTGGGCTGGGCGTCCTTCAAGGCCACGCGGTGGTTGTCCTTGATGAGCACCAGGTCGTCGAGGCGCTGGCGGTGGTTGGTGCCGCCGCCGCTGGCGACGGCGTACTTCTCGAGCCGGCGCCAGCCGGGTGTGGTCTTGCGCGTGTCCAGGATGCGCGTCCGCGTTCCGGCCAGCGCGCGCACGTAGCGTGCGGTCTGCGTGGCGATGCCGGAGAGTCGCTGCACGATGTTGAGCGCGGTTCGCTCGGCGGTGAGTAACGCGCGCGCGCGCCCGGAGAGCGTGACCAGCACGTGCCCGGAATCGATCCGCTGGCCGTCTTCGGCGGGCGCTTGAACCTCCAGGCCGGGGTCCAATTCACGGAACGCCGCCACCGCGAGCTCGAGTCCGCAAACCACCAGCGGTTCGCGCGCCACCATGCGCGCCACGGCGCGTGCATCGGCCGGGATGACGGCATCCGTGGTGACGTCGCCAGACCCGAGATCCTCCGCCAGCGCGGCGCGGACCCATGACGTGAGTTCTCCTGGTGGCAACGGGACCACGCGCCTATTCGTGGCGGAAAGCCGAGTCCGACGACAACAAAAAGTGCGGGCGCACCCTCGCCACTCGCGGGGCGGCAGGCTAAAAAGGCGCATGCTGCTCCCGCGCTCTTGGAGGCCATCTCCCGCCGCGTGCTCCGCCCTTTGGTTGCTCGCACTCGTCACGCTGGTGATCCCGGATGCCGCACGGGCCGAGGACTGGGAGCCCGAGATCCGTCGCTTCGAGGAAGCGGACCGTCGCGATGGGGTGGGCCGCGTCGATGCGGTGTTATTCGGCAGCAGCAGCTTCCGGCTCTGGAAGGGGCTCGAAACCGCATTTCCTGGCCTGCGCTTGCTCAACCGTGGTTTCGGCGGCTGCGAACTGAGCGACCTCAATCAATACTTCGACCGCGTCGTTGTGCCGCACCGGCCGCCGGTGTTGCTGATCTATGGCGGCGACAACGACATCGCACGCGGCAAGTCGGCGGCAGTGGTGGCGCGCGATTTCATCGAGCTGGTCGCGCGCGCGCGGAAACAGCTTCCCGACACGCACGTGGTCTTCGTGTCGATCAAGGCGAGTCCGTCGCGCGAGAAGTTCCGCCGCGTGCAGGACCACGCCAACGCGCGCGTGCGGCGTTTCGCGCGCTGGCACCGAAATGTCACCTATCTTGATCTGGTGACGCCGACGCTGTCTGCGGATGGGCGGCCGGATCCGAAGCTCTTCGTGAAGGACATGCTGCACCTCAATGAGGCGGGGTACGCGATCTGGCAGGGGCCGGTGGATCGAGAGATCCGCCGCCGTAGATAGACCAAAAAGGTGGGGTACCACGTCCTTGCGGCGCCGCAGGTGTGGAGAAGGGCCGGGGCGTGCGGCCTGAAGGGCCGCGAGGTGTTAGCCCGGGGCGGTGCCCCGGGAAAACGGGTCCGCCAAAAAATTCTCACGCGCCCTGAAGTGACGCGGCGGTGTGTGGATGGACCGGGGAGGGGAAGGGTTGGGGTGACCGGCGAGAGCGGCTCGGCCGGGACGCCTCGCCCCACCTGCCGTGAGAGGTGCAAAAAGGTGGGAAGGGAAGAGTCCTGAAGAGGTTCTCGGAATTGCTGTTCTTGCGCGGTGGCTCGCCGGCTCCGACCGGCGAGTCGGAGCAAAGCTCCGAGATCGATCGACTTGTGGCCACCGCCGTGCAGGCGGCGCTCGCTTGCCTTGGAATACCCAATTGCGAAGGCCAGTCAGCGCAGCCTGACGGCCGCGGCTACGAGGACGGGGGTCGGTGTCCTGGTCGGACACCGAGTCACGAGACGGAGCTCGTGACCCGATCCGATGATCCTCCCGCTCAGGTTGTGTTGGGCAGCAGGGCGGGGGATTCGCTAGCTTCCGTCATGCCCCCTGTTCCTGCGAAGACTTCGGCAAAAGGCTGGCTGCCCCTCCTGGTGAGCGCCCTCGTGGTGGCTGGCGGAGGCCAGCTTCGGGCCGCTGCCGCCGCGGCCACCGCCGCCTTCCGTCCCGTGGTTCTGGATGCCGCGGTGGGCATCGGTTACGGCATCGCCATCGCCGATGTCGATGGCGATGGGCGAAGCGATGTGGTCCTGGCCGATAAAGACCTGGTCGCCTGGTACCAGAACCCCGCATGGAAAAAGCACGTCATCGCCACCAAACTGACCGAACTGGATCATGTCTGTGTGGCCGCCGCCGACGTGGACGGCGACGGCAAGGCGGAGATCGCAGTCGGGGCTGGATGGAACCCCGGCGATACGATCACCAGCGGCGCGCTTTTCTATCTCGTGCCGCCGGCCGACCGCACCCAGCGCTGGGAACCGGTGCGGCTGGCGCACGATCCGACCATCCACCGCATCCGCTGGGCGCGGAATGCACAAGGCGGTCAGGATCTGATCTCACTGCCGTTGCATGGGCGCGGCAATCGCAATGGCGCGGGCGATGGCGTGCGTTTCCTGGCTTACCAGCGTCCGCAGGATCCGAAAGCGGCGTGGACGTCGACGGTGCTGGCCGACGCCTGGCACCAGACCCACAACTTCGAAGTCGAACGCTACGACAGCGGTGGTGCGGATGCCTT
>CAZYJB010000209.1:0-2771 GCA_964647675.1 uncultured Verrucomicrobiota bacterium
GTCCCGACGATGGCGATCAGCACAATGTCGGCGCCGGGAAGGCGGGACAGTTCGAGCAGGCCGTCGGGTCCGCTGAGCACGCGGATCGACGGGGGCAGCGCGGCGCGCAGGGTGGGGAGGTGCACGGGGTCGTGGATGCACACCGCCTCGGGACGGTGGCGCAGCGCTTGTTCGATGAGCCGCTGCACATTGCCGCCCGCCGCCAGTCCGACCAGTTGAATGCGATCGGGCAGGTCCTCCGCGACCTTCAGGGTGCTGGTGCCGATGGAACCGGTGCTGCCGAGCAGGACCACTCGCTTCATGAAGCGGCGAGACTGGCGGAAGCTTCGGCGAATGGCCAGCGACGAGACATCGTCGCCTTCAGACGCGTTGGGGTGCGTCGCGTGACACCGGGCCAGGCGCGGCGGAGGCAATGCCGTCGCAGACCTGGTTGACCGCCGTGATCAGGTCCGCGGGTGTGACGGGTTTGGCCAGCACCATGGACGCGCCGGCGTACAGGCCGTCGTCACCCGTGTCGTCGCTCAGGATCCCGGAGGTGAGAATCATCGGGATGAGATGTCCGGCGGCGCGCACCGCGGCGATCAGTTCCATGCCGGTGAGGCCCGGCATGTTCTGATCCGTGATGATGACATCATAGGCCGATGGTCGCGCGAGGAACGTCTCGAGCGCGGTGTGCGCGTCCTGGAATGGGCTCACGCGGTGACCCTGCCGTTCGAGCGAAAGCCGGAAAACCACGAGCAACGTTTCCTCGTCGTCGACCAGCAGAATGCGGCGACCGGGGCCGGCGGCCGCGGGCCGCATTGAGACCGGGGCTGCCGGGGGAGGGATGGTGCGGTCGGCGAGGGGCAGGTAGACGCGGAAGCGTGCGCCGTGGCCTGGGTTGCTCTCGACCGCCGTCGCGCCCCCGTGGGCCTGGGCGATGGCCCGTACCAAGGGCAATCCGAAACCCGTCCCGATGCCCGGACCTTTGGTGGTGAAAAAGGGCTCGAACAGGCGCGCCTGCGTTGCCGCATCGATGCCCATGCCCTCATCGGCCACCTCGAGAACGGCATACGATCCTGGCCGCAGGGCAGTCGAGGTTGCGGGGGGACTCTCCTCGGGAGCGACGGCGATGGAGTCCACCCGGATGCTGATCCGCCCCGTCCGCCCGGCCATGGCATGGATCGCATTGGTGCCGAGGTTGAGGACCACCTGGAAGATCTGGGTGGAGTGTCCGTGCAGGGCGAGCGGACGCGGCGGCAGATCGGCGTCGAGTTGCAAGGAATGCGGGAGCGTGACGCGCAGGAGGTCGCAGGCTTCGCGCACCACAGGCGCGAGTTGGAACAGCTCGGGTTCCGGCGTCTCCGCACGGCTGAAGAAGAGGATGCTCTGGACGAGCTCGCGGGCGCGCCGGCTGGCGATCAGGATCTGGGAGAGCTGGGCTTGGGACGGGTGGGTGGGACCGAGCGACGTGCGGGCCAGTTCGGCGCTGCCGAGGATGGCGCCGAGGATGTTGTTGAAATCGTGGGCGACGCCGCCGGCCAGCGTGCCGAGCGCTTCCATTTTCTGGTGCTGATGCAGCGTCTGGCGGAGGCGCTGCTGTTCCAGTTCGGCGGCCCGTTCCGCGGAGACGTCGCGCAGTACTGCCAGCCGGCAGGCCGCGCCTCTGAGTTCGATCGATTCCACTGAGCCGACGCATTCCCGCTCCTCACCGCCGCGGGTGGTCACGCAGTACTCGCCGTGGGTGGCGGGCCTGGCTTCTCCGAGGGCGGCCGCCCAAGGGCCCAGTCGGGCGACGGGGACGTCGAGCAGGTTGGCGCGCGTGTAGCCCAGGGTGCGTTCGAAGGCGGGATTGACATCGATCACCAGTCCATCGGCGGAGCCGAAGATCAGGATCGGGTCCGGGCATGCGTTGAAGATCTTGAGAAAGCGATCCTCGGACGCGCGCAGGGCGGCCTCCCGCTCGAGGCGCCTCGCCACGAGGGCCGTCTGTTCCCGCACCTGCCGGCGCAGGGTCCATACCCAGGCGATGCAAAGCCCAAGGACCAACAGGGAGACGGCCAGGACGCGGGCCAGGTTGCGCAGGCTCCAGAAGGGAGGTCCCGCGAGGACCCGCAGGTCGTGGGCGGAGCGCGCGAGGAGGGAGGCCTCGGTGGGGATGCGTTCTCGCGTGCTCCGCAGGTTGAGGACGCCGGTGGCCTCGATCAACGAACCGGGAACAAGGCCCGCCGGCATCGCGTCGGCGGGCAATGCCTCGAGGTTGATCGTGACCGCCGGTACGGACCTGCCGAGGGTGAGGAACAATTTGCGGCCGTTCGCCAGTGTCTGGTCCCCGAGGCGTCCGCGCAGGCGTACGAGGCGCATGGCGTGGAGGGGCAGCAGGACCTCGCTGGGCTGGAGTTGGCGCGGCTCGGGCTGTGGTCCACGCCCGGTAATGGTCACGTCGCAATGCTGGAGCGTGGGACGCAATCCGCCGAGTGAGGGGGAGGCGGAGACGGACACCGTATCGCCGACCATCACTGGGGGGGCCGGTTTGTGGAAGGCATAGACTCCGCTGTCGCCCTCCTGGATGAAGTACGTGCCGTCGGAGATGACATGGGTGACCACGCCGCGCAGCCGGACCTTCCGTGATTCGCCCCAGTTGTGAGCCTGCGCCAGGAATTCAGCGATGGTGGTGTCGAGGACCGCAGAACCCTGGTTTTGGGCGCGGGCTGTCGTTGTGAGAAACGCGAGCGCCAGGGCGGAAGCCAGCCATCGCCAATTCCAATCCTGTCCGGCTTGCACCGGCTGCG
>CAZYJB010000209.1:2781-6960 GCA_964647675.1 uncultured Verrucomicrobiota bacterium
GCGGGGCATCTCCCGGGATTCGGCTGGGTCACCATGCATTCAGGGTTCCGACGGAGGTTGGCGGCACCTTGCGATTGCATCCAAGCAAACTCCGCTCGGGCCGCCCGCGACCTCGGGATGCTGGATTCGATCCACCTGCCACGAAACAGTGAGGTTCTGGCAGAACCACGAGGGTGCGAAGGTTGCGAAGGATAATGGAGAGCAGCAGGTTCACGAAACCACCTCCCAGGCATCCGTTCCTTCGCCGCCTTTGCGGTTCGATCTCAAGCTCGCGGCGAAAGCGTCCTTGGCTGGCCCGAGGTCCGATTGGTACGCTCGCCGCGTTCCCGAGATTCAACCTGCAATGACGTTCCGATCCTGATTGCGACCACCTTCAATTCCATGAGCAAGACTCCCGCCGCGAACCTCTTTCCGAAGCTTCACAACGCGATGTGGCCGGGCCTGGTGGGCAAGGGCAGCCCCGGGGCCGAGCCGTTCATCGACCTCGACACCATGCTCGACCTGACGGCCAAGGCCGAGGTCAACGGCGTGCGTTTCGACGGCGTCGACCTCTTCCTGTACGACCCGCATGTGTCCATCGACATCGACGACAGCGGGATCAAGCGATTGGCTGACAAGATCCGGTCGAAGGGGTTCGTCGTGGGCTCGGTGGTCGCACCAGTCTGGTTCGATGGCTCGGCCATGGGCGACGAAACCAAGCGCGGGAACTGGGTGACGGCGGTGCGCAAGGCGTGCCGCATCGCCGCCAAACTGCGCGACCTGGGCGTGCGCCCGTACGGTGTGGTGCGCATCGATTCCGCAGCGTCGGTGGGCGACTGGGACAAGGATCCGAAGGGCAACACCAAGCTGATCGCGAAGTCGTTCCGTGAGGCGGGCAAGATCGCCAAGGACAGCGGCGAACGGCTGGCCGCGGAGGGCGAGATCTGCTGGGGCGGCATGCATTCCTGGAAACACATGATCCGCACCCTCGAGGAGACGGCCATGCCCAGGGTGGTCGGGTTCCAGGCCGACATGGCGCATACGCTTCTCTATCTTCTCGGCTATAACGCGGAGGCGCACCGCATCGTGCCGGAGAAGTTCCGCTGGGAGCCGGAGGCGTTCCACAAGGCGATGAAGAAGATGACCAGCGCCCTGCGCCCGTGGACGTTTGATTTCCACGTCGCGCAGAACGACGCCACGGTGAAGGGATCCGGCGGTCACGAAAAGACCGGCAAGCACTGCGTGATCACCGATCCCAACGGCAAACTGAATGTGCCGCGCGACGCGGGGTACTGGCTGCGCGACGACACAGGCAAGGTCACGAAGAAGTTCCAGCACATCTGCTGGGACGGCTGCATGTTCCCCAACGAGGTGATGCGGAAGCAGGAGACCTGGAACAACATTCTCGCCTCGATGATCCAGGTGCGCGAGAACCACGGCTGGGCGGGCTGACCATTCTGCGCTGCGGGCCAGCCGCGACACCCCCGCCCGCCGGCGGCAGGTTCGCGTCGCCCGCCGGATGGGCCTGACCTGAAGGGGTGGGTTTCATTTCGGTCACGGCGAAACGGTTTCCAGGCCGGTCGCTGTCTGGCAGGGTCCCGGTGTGCCCCTGGTGGGCGTCTTGCAATGAATCCCGCCCGTCGACCCCTCCCCGCTTCGCATCCCCGCTTGCCAGGGAGGGCGTGGTCCGGCCCCGCCAACGGGTCAGGGTCACACACTGCGACCGGGGCGTTCCGGGTGCTGGCACGCGTCGTTGGCCTGGGCGCGGCGATCTCGGTCGTCCTCATGGCTGGCTGCAAGCCGGCCGGCGTGCCGCCCGTGGAACGCACGCGCGTGCGCGTGGCGGCAGCGGTGGATACCCAGTCCGATGCGCCGGCGCAACGCGGCGCGGCCTACCTCGCCACGATCAAGGGACGTAACCAGCTCAACCTCAGCTTCCGCGTGCCGGGCATCGTGGACCGCATCGGGCCCGGCCCAGGGTTGGGCGATTGGGAGGAAGGCACCGCGGTGGCGGCCGGGCAGTTGCTCGCGCAATTGAAGCCGACGGATTTTCTCGCGGCGTCCAATTCGGCGGCGGCGCAGGCCAACCTCGACCACTTGCAGCTCGAACGCGCGCGGCGGTTGCTGCGGGAGGGGGCGGCGGCGCAGCAGGATTTCGAGCGTGCCGTGGCGGCTTCGCGAGCTTCGGAGTCGGCGCTCGAACTGCGCCGGCAGGATCTGCTCGACTCGCGGCTCGTGGCGCCTTTCGCCGGCACGATCCTCAAGCGCGAAGCGGCGGCCGGGGAGACGGTGCCCGCCGGCCGCACGGTGCTCACCCTGGCCGACCTGACCGAGGTTGAGGTCGAGGTGGGCCTGCCGGACCGGCTGATCGGCAGTCTGAAGCCCGGTTCCTTGGTGCCGGTCAGTGTCACCGCTTCGGGAGACAGTCATTACGAGGGAATCGTGAAGGAGGTGGGCGTCGCGGCGCAGGAGGGCAGCCGCCTGTTTCGTGTCGTGATCCGCCTCGCCAACCCGGACCGGCGGCTGCGTCCCGGCATGACGGCGTCGGTGCATCTCGATGAAGGACGGGACCGTCCCCAGGGCGTGCTGGTGCCGCTGTCTTCGCTGGTGGCGCGCAGCGATCGGGACCTCGCGGTGTTCGTCGTCGAGGCCGGCATGGCGCGCGAGCGACGCGTGCAAACGCACGACATCGTCGGGAGTTCGATCGTGATCACCCATGGTGTGAGCGCCGGGGAACCCGTCGTCGTGGCCGGCGCCAGCCAGTTGTACGACGGCGCGCCCGTGGACATTGAATCCGCGGCTGCGGCCCGCGCGCCGTGACCGGTTGGCCGTGAGGTTAGACCATGCAGTCCCCTCAACCGACCCCGCGTAGCGAAGGCGGATTCGCGCGTTTCTTCGTCGAGCACCGCGAGGTGGGCTGGCTGGCGCTGGTGGTCATCCTGGCCTGGGGCGGTTGGGCGCTGTTGCGCCTCGCACAGCAGGAAGACCCCAGGATTCCTGAGCGCACGGCCCTGGTGGTGACCGCATTTCCCGGAGCGACGGCAACGCAGGTCGAGCAGTTGGTCACCGAGAAGCTGGAGAAGAAGATTTCCGAGCTCGATACGGTCGAGGAGATCAAAAGCCAGAGCCGCCTCGGCGTCTCGGTGATCACGGTCCAGCTGCGTCCCGCGTCCGCGGCGCGCATTGACCAGGACTGGGACAAACTGCGCGCACGACTGACCGAGGTGCCGTTGCCCGAGGGTGCGACCGCACCACGGCTCGACACGGATTTCGGCAGCACGGTCACGCTGTTGTTTGGCGTGTCGAGTCCGCCCGTCTCCCGCGCGGCGAACGTCGCACGCGCCAACCTCGTGCGCCGGACGTTGGCCGAATTGCGGGGTGCGGAGGGCGGCGCCGGAAGGGCCGCCGTCGCAGCGTTCTATCCGCCCGCCGTGTCGCAGAGTTACCGGCAGCGGACCAGCGATCTGTTCCTGCGCATGCTGGCGGACCGCGGAATCGGCCGCGACGTGCGCCCAGTCCAGGGCGGTTCGTTCATCCTCGCGGATTTCGCGACGAGCGCCACGCGAGACGGGTTGCGGCGGTTCCTGGCCACGTTCATCCGGGATGTGGCGGGTTCGGACGCCGAGCTTCACCCGGACTTCGGTCCGGTCATCGTGCTGGTGGGCGACGAGGATCCTCTCGCGCCGATCGAGGCGGCTGCCATGCCGCGCTACAGTTTTCGTGAGCTCGAGCTGGCGGCGGAGCTATTCGAGGACGAGCTGAAACAGATCCCTGCGGTGGGACGCGTGCGCAAGATCGGCGTCGTGCCGGAGGCGCTCTACCTCATGTACTCCATGCGCGGGGTGGCGGGTCGCAACCTGACGTCGCAGCACGTGATGGAATGGATCGCTTCGCGCAACGCACTCATCCCCGGCGGGACGATGGCCACGGAGGGTCAGAACTTTCCCGTGCAGCTCTCCGGCGAGTTTCACGGCGAATCGGATCTGCTGGCCGCGGTCGTGGGGCGCACCGGAGACGGCTTGCCCGTCTACCTGCGCGACGTGTTCGACGTGCGCCGCGGTTACGAGAATCCGATGACCTTCTCCGTCGGCACGCTGGAGCGCGACCCGGCGGATCCGTCCGGCATGCAGGCGCGTCGCGCGGTGATGGTGGCGGGGGAGATGAAAACCGGGCGCATCATCCGCGAGTTCGATGCCGACG
>CAZYJB010000210.1:0-6945 GCA_964647675.1 uncultured Verrucomicrobiota bacterium
AGGCGCAGGGCGCGCTCGAGATCCACGTCGACCGCGGCATTGGCGATGGCGTCGTAGGCAAGGCCGGTTCCGAGGCCGCCGGCGACCGGGCCGCGCAGATCAGCAGTGTACGACGCCTCGAACACGAGGCCTGCCTCCGCCAGGCGTCGGCGGGTTCCGCCCCACTCGCCGGTGAACCCATCGGCGGGTTCGGACAGGGGCTGGCCCCCGGGATCTCCGGAGGCGGACGGTTCGGAGGCGGACGCAGTGAGGGAGGAGGCGACCAGCGGTGCGAGCAGCGCGCGGAGGACGATCATCGCAGAGCGTCAGCCACGGTGTTGACGTTGTGCTTGAGCATGCCGAGGTAGGTGCCCACGTCGTAGCGTTCGCCGCCGGCTTCCTGGATCTCGCCCGGCGTGCCGAGGGCGTCGGAGTAGAGTTCGCCGCCCACCTTGGCCCCGGCATCGCTGCTGATGCGCTGGATGGTGCCCGGCGGCACGCTCGACTCGACAAAGACCGCCTTCACACCGCGGCGGCGCACTTGGTCGGCCACCCGCGTGATGTCGGCCAGGCCCGCCTCGGCGACGGTGGAGATGCCCTGGACGCCGACCACCTCGAGACCGAAGGCGCGCCCGAAATAGGCGAAGGCATCATGGCTCGTGACCAGCACGCGTTGGCCTGACGGGATCGCGGCCAGCCGACCCGCGGCCCATTCCCGCAAGGCCGTCATGCGCTGGCGGTAGGCGTCAGCCCGCCGCGCATAGTCCGTCGCGCCCGCGGGATCCACCGCCGACAAACCGTCGCGCACGGGATCGATCACCATCGACCAGAGCTGGGGATCCCCCCAGACGTGGGGATCGGGGTGCCCCTCGGAACCTTCCTTGCGCAGCAGCTTTTCCGCGGGGATGACGTCCGCAACAGCGACGACTTTGCGCCCCCGACGGCCCATGCGCCGCAGGAGGTCCTCCATGCGACCTTCGAGCTTGAGGCCGGTGTAAAAGATGATGTCGGCGGAGCCGAGCACGGAGATGTCGCCCGCGGATGCCTTGTAAAGGTGGGGATCGACACCCGGGCCCATCAGGCTTTGCACCGCGACGCGGTCGCCTCCGATCTCCTTGACCAGGTCGGCGACGATCGTGGTGGTGGCGACGGCCCGCACGGCGGGCGCCGCCGCGGTGGCCTTCTGGGTGACGGCGAGGGCGAGGGTGAAGCCGAGCGCGAGCAAGGCGGCGGTGCGGCGGTGGAAGCGGGAGGTCCAGGGACGGGTGGGTTGCATGATCGGGCTCCGAACGGTGCGGAGCTTAGGAGCCGCCGTCTTTGATGCAAGTGAAAATCTTAGGTAAGGCTAAGATTGTCAGGAATTGCGAAGCTGAGAGCCGTCCGAAGGGATCGGCAACGCGGCGCCGGGTCGTGACACGGAAGTCACGACCTGCCGTGGACGGTGCAGGAATGGTGGGGCGCCACCTCCCTGGGGCGCCGCGGGTGGGGTGAAAGGATGGGGTGACCGCGAGTTGCG
The DNA here is from genome assembly GCA_964647675.1 of uncultured Verrucomicrobiota bacterium. Classification (GTDB taxonomy): domain Bacteria; phylum Verrucomicrobiota; class Verrucomicrobiia; order Limisphaerales; family CAIMTB01; genus CAIMTB01. The sequence continues at coordinate 1,496 of CAZYJB010000210.1, forward strand.
GCGCGACCGGGACCCCGATTTCCACCTGCCCGGACGCGAGGGATCAGTTCCCGGCCGGTGCCGGTGCCGGTGCCGGTGCCGGTATCGGAACGGGAGACGGTGGAGGCGCGGCGTCGGAGGCTTGGGCCACACGGGCGTAGGAGGAGGCCATTCGCTCGACCATGGCGGCGTTCACCTCGACGCCGGCTGCGGAGAGCGCCAGCGCGGCGGCACCGAGGAGCGGCGCGAGGCGCATGGGCTCGACGTCGATGGGCACCTCCGCGCCCATGGTGCGGAAGAGACTGTCGCGAACCAGCGTGTTGTTGCGCACCACTGAGCCGTTCAGCCAGACCGGCACCGGACGGATTCCGACATTGGCGAGGCGCGCCGCGGCGAGTGCCTGGCGTGCGAGTTCACGTCCGGCCTCGGTGCACAGGCGGATCCAGATGGCGTCGCAGGGATCCGCGTGTTGCGCGGCGAAACCAGCCAGGGCCGCGAAGCGATCCTTGGAATATTTGGGCTGGTAGATGATGGGGACGATATCGGTGAGCACCTTGACGTCGAACCAGCGCAGCACGATTTCGAGCAGGCAGGTGGCGGGGCCGGTGCCTTCGGAGGCGGCGATGGCGGCGCGGATGCATTCGCGGCCGATCCAGTAGGCGCTGCCTTCGTCGCCGAGCAGGTGACCCCAGGCGCCCACTTGGGCGAATTCGCCGTTCTCATTCCGCGCGAGGAAACTGGACCCCGTGCCGCCGATGATGAGCACACCTGGCTTTCCGAGACTCGCGGCGTGGTAGGCGGTCATGACATCGCTGACCAGGCGCGTGTTCTCCAGTTGGAGGATTCCGCGGCAAAGGCTGTCCTTCTCGCGTGGCGTACTTTCGGAGAAGAGGGCGGCTGAGCCGATCACCGAGTGGAGCACGCGATTGCCGAGCGGCAGCGCGACCTCGAGCGAGCGCACCAGCTGGTTCAGGCTGCGCCGGGCTTCCTGAAGCGAGGTGCCGAAGAAATTGAGGGAACCGGATTTGGCGGCGGCGAGCGCGTTGCCCTGGAGGTCCATCGCCACGCCGAAGCTGTAGGTGGCGCCGCCGTCGATGCCCACGACCACGGGAAGCGAGTCTGACATGGGCGCGAGTCTCGGCGCGTGCGGGTCGCGCCTGCAAAACGAAAAAGGAGGACGCGCCGGATCGTCCCGCGCCCGACCGGTGCTCAAATCTGGAAGTCGACCTCGGGAAGGCTGCGGTCGCGCTTGGCTTTGACCACCATGCGTCCGTCCTCGTAGGTCACGAGCGAGTTGGGCGGCACGCTGTGGGTGAGGAAGACGTTGCCGCCGACGGTGGAATGTTCGCCGATGACCGTTTCGCCGCCGACGATGGTGGCGCCGGCGTAAATGGTGACGTGATTCTCCAGCGTCGGGTGCCGCCGCTTGCCCTTGAGCGACTGGCCGCCGGCGAGGGAACGCGCGACCAGGCCGACGCCCTGGTACATTTTGACGTGGGCGCCGATGACGGCGGTCTCGCCGATCACCGTGCCGGTGCAATGGTCGACGAAAAAGTGGGTGCCGATCGCGGCGCCGGGATGGAGGTCCATGCCGCTGCGCGAATGGGCCCACTCGGTCATCAGGCGCGGGATGAGCGGAATCTGCTGAAGATAGAGTTCATGGGCCATGCGTTGGGCGGCGATGGCCTCCATGAATGGGTAGGCGACGATGACTTCCTCCTTGCTGAGCGCGGCAGGGTCGCCCTGAAAGGCGGCATCGGCGTCGGTCTGCAGGATCTCGCGGACGCCGGGTAGTTTACCGAGGAACTCGAAGGTCGCGTGCTGCGCAGCGCGTCCGGTCTGGGAGCGGCTCACCCCGGGAGGCGGCGCGTATTCGAGACTTTTGCGGATCTCGTCCTCGAGACGTTCGCGGACCGACGCGAGCAGCAGGGTGGTCTCGACCTTGAGCTCCGAGGAAACCAGCGGGCGGTCGTCGAAGAACCCCGGGAAGACGAGTCGCAGGAGATCCTGGGTGATCCCGGCGATGGCGGTCTTTGACGGCAGGTTGGGGCCGTCGACGTGGTTGATGCCTCCGACGGTGGCGTAGGACGCGATCAGGCGGTCGGCAAGCTGGGTGACGGACGCATCCACATGACGAGGATGAGGCAGCAGGCGGCTGGGATTGAAGTCCGCAGTTTCAAGGAGCCGCCTGAGCAGGGAGAAGGTCCAGCGGCGCGGTCCTTGGCCGGGCGCGTGAGGCGGCGAGGCCGGAGCTTCAGACGGGCGCCAGCCGCGGTTTGGCTTGTCGGGCCGGGGGCCGTTGCCGTAACCACGCGGCCACAACGATGGCTTCCAAGGCACAGAACGGATTCACGGGACTGGTGGAGTTCGCGGCGCATTTCCGGCCCCGGCCGGAGATCCGGCACGTCATGTTCGATTTCGACGGGACATTGTCGCTGATCCGCGAGGGCTGGCCGGCGGTGATGGTCCCCATGTTTACCGAGGTGATCCCGCCGGTGCCGGGCGAGAGCGAGGAAGCCCGGCGCAAACTGGCCTTCGAGGACATCATGCGCCTCAACGGCAAGCAGACGATCTACCAGATGATCCAGCTTGCGGACCGCATCCGTGAGCGCGGGGGCACGCCGCGCGACCCGCTCGAGTACAAGCACGAGTACCTGCGCCGTTTGAACGAGCGCATCGCCACCCGCGTGGACGGCCTGCGGGGCGGGAAGTTGCGGCCCGACGACCTGCTGGTGGCGGGGTCCATCCGATTGCTCGACGCGCTGGTCGCGCGCGGGCTGACGCTCTATCTCGCGAGCGGCACGGACGAGGTCTACGTGAAGCAGGAGGCGTCGTTGCTCGGGCTGGACCGCTACTTCGGCGGTCGCGTTTACGGCGCGCAGGACGATTTCAAGAACTTCTCCAAGAAGATGGTGATCGAACGCATCCTGCGGGAGAACGGCATCCCGGGCGCCGCCCTGCTTGCCATTGGCGACGGCTACGTCGAGATCCAGAACACGAAGGAAGCCGGCGGCCTGGCGATTGCCGTGGCGAGCGACGAGGCGAACAACGGGTCGGGCCGCTTCGACGAATGGAAGCGCCAGCGCCTGCTCGGTGTCGGGGCCGACGTCGTGGTGCCCGATTACCGGGACGCCGAGGTGCTGGTGGCGGCCGTGCTGGGTGACGGTGAGCCCGCCTGACCGTCAGGTGCCGCGCCGCGTTCGCCGAACAGCTGGCGGATGATGTCCTCCACCGGCACGTCTTCGCTGTCGAGGTCGGTGACCGGGAGTTCGTCGAGGAGCGCCTTGCAGACCGCGATCACCCGTTCGCGCTTCACCTTCAGTTTCACGGAGGCGGCGTCCTGCTCGAGCACCTCGCCGTAGCGTGCCAGGTGCTCGCGCGGACAGCGCCCTGCCTCGGGGGAATGGAGGGTGATGATTTTGTGGTCGGCGAAGCGATCGACCACGTCGCGCAGCAGGCCGTCGAAGAACAGCGTGCCGCGGTCGATGATGATCACGCGGCTGCAGAGTTCCTCGATGTCCGCCATGTAGTGGCTGGTGAGCAGGATGGTCGTGCGGCGCGTGGCGTTGTGATGGCGCAGGAATTCGCGGACCTTCTTCTGCGAGACGACGTCCAAGCCGATGGTCGGTTCGTCGAGGAACAGCACGCGCGGCCCGTGCAGCAGGGATGCGATGAGTTCCATTTTCATGCGCTCTCCCAGGGAGAGCTCGCGCACCATGATGTCGAGCTTGCCACCCACGTCGAGGAGCTGGCTGAGCTCGGTCACCGTGCGCGTGGCGGTCTCCTTGGGAATGCCGTAGATGCGCGCGTTGAGCGCGAGCGATTCGGAGGCGGGCAGGTCCCACCAGAGCTGGTTCTTCTGACCCAGCAGCAACGCGAACTGACGGCGATAGCCGTCGGCGCGCTCCCAAGGTGTGTAGCCCAGGACCGTGGCGAACCCGGACGTCGGGTGGAGCAGTCCGGAGAGCATCTTGAGGGTGGTGGTCTTCCCGGCGCCGTTGGGGCCCAGGAAACCGACGAACTCACCCTCGCGGATGTCGAAGGAAACGTCGCGCACCGCCTGGACGTTCTCGTATTCCCGTTTGAACAGGGCGCGCACGGCTCCCTTGAGACCCGGCGCCTTCTTGAAGGTGCGGAAAACCTTGGTCAGGGCGTCGACGTGGATGGCGGGCGGACTCTCCATGCGCCACGCCAGAGTGGCGGGTTCGACGGGGGGCAGCAACCCGCCGCTGTCGATCGGCTCAACGCCAGCCTTTGCCCTGCGATGTCGAGGCGCCCCGGGGACGCCCCGGTCAGCCGCGCAGTTCGCGGTCGAGGTGCGAGACAGCCTTGCGCACGGTGGTGTCGGTCTCCATGCGATCCGTGACCGCGCGGCAGGCGTGGAGCACCGTGCCATGGTCGCGGCCGCCGAAGGCGTCCCCGATCGTGCTTAGCGACGATTCGGTGAGCGTGCGTGCGAGGTACATGGCCACCTGGCGGGGGAAGGCGATATGATCCGGCCGCCGCCGGCCGAGGATGTCGGCCACCCGGAGGTCGTAGTGGTCCGCCACGCGCTTGATGATCACCTCGATGGTGAGCGTGGCGCGGCCCTCCTCACTGAGTACGTCGCGCAGCAGGTCGCGCAGGCGTTCGATCGTGATGGGATGCCCGGTGAGACGGGAATAGGAGGCAACGCGGGTGAGCGCACCCTCGAGCCGGCGCACGTTGGTGCGGATGCGCTCGGCGAGGAACTGCGCGATGTCGGCGGGGATGGCGTAACCCATCTGGTCGGCCTTCTTGCGCAGGATGGCGACGCGCGTCTCGACGTCGGGCGGTTGGAGATCTGCCACCAGACCCCATTCGAAGCGCGAGACCAGCCGCTGTTCGAGGCCCTGGATCTCGCTGGCGGCGCGGTCGCAGGCGAGCACGATCTGCTTCCGCGCCTCGTGGAGCGCGTTGAAAGTGTGGAAGAACTCCTCCTGGATCCGCTCCTTGCCGGCGAGGAACTGGATGTCGTCGATGAGGAGGACGTCGGTCTCGCGGAAGCGCTTGCGGAAACGCATCAGGCGGCTGTTCTGCAGCGCATCGATGAATTCGTTGGTGAAACGTTCGGTGGAGACGTAGGCCACGCGGGCGGACCGCCGCTGGGCGGAGACGTGCTGGCCGATGGCGTGCAGCAGGTGCGTCTTGCCCAACCCCACCCCGCCGATCAGGAACAGCGGGTTGTAGGAGCGCCCGGGATTCTGCGCGACCGCCGTCGCGGCCGCGTGGGCGAAGGTGTTGTTGCCCACCACGAACGAGTCGAAGGTGTTCTTCGGATCGAAGGTGGCCACCGCGCCCGCGGTTTCCAGGATTTCCTCGATCACCGCCGAAGTCTGAGCCTCGCGCTGCGGGGAACTACCGGGCGTCTTGGGGGCGCCCGGCGCCGGCGCCGGTTCCGCGGCAGCGACGAACGTGAACGAAATGGCGCGCCCGGCAGCGACCTTGAGCGC
>CAZYJB010000211.1:0-6940 GCA_964647675.1 uncultured Verrucomicrobiota bacterium
CGGGAGAGCACTCGGGCGGTTCGGGGAGGGAGCACAAGCTAGCGCCAGTGGGGCGGCCGGTGATGGGATCGATGGGGAGTTGATCGGCGAAGGCGCACGGGTCGTTGGACACGTTGGCGAACGAGACACCGCCGCGGGCTCCGGTGAGGACGAACCCATAGCCCAACTGAATGTTGACCTCGGCCCCGGCGAGTCCGACGCAGACGCCGCGGATGCCGCACGCGTCGAGGGCGACGAGGCCTTCGACCGCGTTGCCTTTGAGGTTCCCTTTGAGTTTCCCGGCGAAGAGATAGTTCGGGGGCGAATTGAGCCCGCCGACATAGACCATGCCACCCAGATTGAGTGGCAGTGACTCGCCGAAGGTAGCGGTCAAGTCCACGCCAAAGCCGAGCCCATCGACGCTGAAATGCGGTTGTCCGTCGGGAAGGAAGGTGATGCCGAGATCCTGGACGCGACTGAAGAGGATGGGGGTTTGTCCGGGGGGCAGCGCGACCGTACCGCTGAGGGCGACGGCGAGGTTGGTGGCGGCGACGAGGGTAGGCAGCGGGAGTGTGTCCGAGATAAACCGGACCCGCGCTTCGTCGACGTTCAGGGGCATGCTTTGGGCGAGGCCGAAGATCGCGCCCGGTTGGATGGCGGAGAGCTCGGAGACCGAGAATCGCGGCGGGCCGGAGCCTTCGAAGCGGAAGACGGCGTTGCTGAGGCCGAGACCGGCGCCACCGACGAGCAGGGTGCCGCCGAGTCGGGCGAGGACCGGGCGCGTCGGGGATTGCTCGAAGAGATTGGTGAGTCCGGAGAACGAGAACGAGGCGTTGGTGACCAGCAGTCCCTGGCTCCCGCCGAGGCGCAGTTGCGCCAAGGAAAAGCCCAGTCCATCGATGGCCAGGGTGGGCGGGAGATCGATGGGAATGGCCAGGAACCCGCAGGCGGCGGAGGTCAGTGGGCCGCCTGCCGCGTCGGAGAGCACTTGAGCGGGAAGGGCGAACTCCATGCCGGCATCGAGGCGAAGGGTCAGGCGGTTCCCGAATGCCGGATCGGGTTTGAGCGTGAGGCCGGTGCCGGCGGGGCAGAGCTGGCTCTGGCTGCCGAGGAGGGACAATCGCCAGTCGCCGTCGCGATAGAGATCAAGGTTGGTTCTCAGCCGGATCGTTCCGGTGGGCAGGCCTTCGAGGGAGAACGCGGCGTCGGCGAGTTCGAGGATGTTCGTCTGGTTGGGGAGCGGAAACTCGAGCGCGGCGTGGACGTTGGTGAGGAGGGGCGGTTGGTTGAGGGGAAAGACGAGGCGCGCCTGGCAGACGGCGAGTTCGAGACTGTCGAATCCGGGGATGCGGAAGCCGAGGTCGCGGAAGCGCAATTCACCCGAGAAGGTCGGGACACCGGGCGGCACGGGGATGGTGACGGCGATGGGATTGGTCGGCGTGAGGGAGATGGCGGGGCCTAGGTGACTGGGGAGGCCGGGCGGAGACGCCAGCGCGAGGGAATGCAGGAGACTAGTGCTGCCCTGGGGCGTGGAGACGAAGTTGGTGAAGACGCGATTGGTGGCGCAGAGGCTGGTGCGGAAGAACTCCGGGAGGAGGAGCGTGCCGTTGGTGAACGCCACCTGCACGGCCTCTGGATTGGCGGCGATGCGGACGGCGGCGTTGGTGATGACGAGATGGAAGTTGGTGCGCGAGAGCGTCGCAGGCAGCGGAGCCGTGCGCGCGTGGATTCCGGCGGAGCCGCGGAAGGTCAGGGCCCCGTCGGGTTCGGCGGTGGAGAACTCGACACCCAGACCGCCGTTGAAAAGCACGAGATTCTCCGAGAGCCGCCAATCGACATTCTGCGCCTGCGTGTCGAAGCGCAGCCGGCGGGACGGGAAATCGTATCCGACCGCGACCGAATAGAGGTTCGTGATGGACTCGAGCGGCACGGAGAGCTGCCCGGAACCGGAGATGGACTGGAGTCCGGCCAGGGACCCGGCGACCTGGATGGAGGTGGTGAGACCGAGGCGCCCGAACGGCAGCGGGCCGCCGGTGGCCGCGGCAATCTGGAACGCGCCATCGGTGCCGATCGAGGCATTGGAGATCTCGAAGAAGGCACTCTGCAAATCCGGGAACTCGAGCCGCCCGCCGAACGTGCCGGTCCAGACCTCGGTTTCGCGGTCGAACACGACGCCGCCGAAGGCGCGGCGGACGCGGAGTTCACCCGGGAGTTGGACTTTGAATGCCTCGAACTCAGCGGCATCGGCGAGGCTGGCGAGAGCGCCGAGGACCTGATCCGAGGCGACGAGCGTCTTGGCGAACGATTGGCGGAACGTGTCGCGGAGCGACCCGCTCATGCGCTCGCCGTAGGTGTCGAGCGCGTGATGGAGAATGCGCGCATGCCGGTGGAGCAGCCACCAGGCGCGGCGGGCTTCGGCGATGGCGGTGAGGCGCACCGTGAAGTCGTCGAGCGTCAGACGGAGATTGCCAACGAGGGGATCCCCTTCCGGCAACGTCGCGGCGGCCCAGGCGGCGGCATCGGCGAGAAAAGTCGAGATGGCCTCCGCCTCGCCGAGTCGCGAGAGGAGGAACTCGGGATCGACGAGGCCGTCGCGGAGGGCTTGGACACGGTTGCGCACGAACGAGTCGACCCGGATTCGGGCGGTGGCGTTGTCCGGGGAGAGGCCGCCGAGGATGACTTCGAGAAGGACGAGGGAATCGCCGACGAACCCGCGGCGGCGCGAGGCCTCGAGGCGTTCGGAGTCGACGTCGAGGTTGCGGCCGAGATCGAGGTCGAGGCGCTGGGTTCGACGGGTGTCCCGTTCGCTGCGGCGGCGGTCGAAGATTTCGCCGAGACGTTCGAGCTGATCATCGGTAAGGCGGGCGACAGCCGGCGCTTTGCTGGCGAGCAGCTCGCGGGTGGTGCCGGGAGGGGCGCCGGCATCGAGGGACAGAAGATCGGCGGTTTCGAGGACCAGTTCGAACTGGCGGAGCGGGTTGTCGTCGGGCGTCTGCTGAAGCTCGGCGGCCCAGCGGGCGACGAGGGCATCGCGAAGAGCGAGGCGGGCACTGATGATCGGAATTGTGTTGAGGGAGAGGATCTCGGCCTGGGATTCGAGTTCGAGGAGGAGATGGACCAGGTACTCGAGTTCCTCCGAGGCGCGGCGATCGAGCGCAGCGGCGTTGGTGACGGCACCGGTGGCGGGATCGAGTCCAAGCGCGACGAACTCGGCGTTAAGCTGGCACTGGAGCAGCGCGGCGGCCTGGGCCTGGGGCTGACCGACGAGTCGGCGGGCGTCCAGGCAGGGACCCGCACCGGGAATTGAGATATCGGCGGGGGCGGGATCGCAGGCGTCGCCGAGTTCATCGCCGTCGGTGTCGGGAATGGGTGCGCTGCTCCAGAGCGCGGGGCAGGAATCGGACGCATCCGGGAAGCCGTCTTCGTCGAGATCGGCGTAGCTGGCGCCGAGCGCCTCCGCGACCCCTTCGAGATCGAGAAGAGCAGTGACGTGGCGGGCAGTATCGGCGAGGGACGTCGGAGGGCGGGCGGCAAGGTATTGCTGGTGGAGGCGGGCTTCCTGGCGCGTGGCGTCGTGGACGACCTCGGTGATGGCGGCCACTTCGGACGGGGTACCGAGGAGTCCGCGTTCGTCGGCGGCCTCGATGGATTGTGCGCCCTGGCGGAGCACGGCGAGACGGCGGAGCTGGAGATCGAGGAAGCGTTGTTCCGTTTCGAGGGTTTCCGCGGCGAGCGCGGCGTCATCGCCGATGGTTTGAATGACCTGGCGGAGGTTCGAGGCGGTGACCGCGTGGCTGCGGTTGACGCCTTGTTCGACCGCGAGGAGGAGGCTGGACGACCATGCGCTCAGTTCGGAGAAAGGAAGTGTGAGCTGGGGCGCCTGGAAATCGGGCGGTTGGGCGGGGTCGGAGGTGCCGAGGTCGGGAAGGTTGCCGGCCTGACGCGCGAGTCCATCGAGCGCGGCGTTCATCGACGCGTAGTAATCCGCGAGGGAAACCCTGAGGCGGTCGCCCGCATCGCTGGCGGCGGCGGAATCGAAAACAGGCCGGAGCAGCGTGAGTTGGCGGACGAGTTCGAACCGCAGGTCACGCGCTTCGAAGCGAAAGCCGTAAGCCGGGTCGTCGTAGAACAGGCGGGCGAAGAAGCTCATTCCATTGGGCAAGGCGAGGACAGCTTCGCCGTCGAGGCGCAAGGGGCCGGGGGGCGTGAACTCGGCGGTGAGCGGTTGCCGGCTGGAGATGCCCACGGTGACACCGCGGAATGAGGCGGAACCGTGGGCGGCGAGGCGGAACGCGCCGTACTCGTTGAAGGAGGCGCCGACGAGTTCAAGGCGGCCATCGAACTTGGGAAGGCCGAGCCGTCCGCGAATCGCGCCGGACATCCGGCCGGAGTGCCGGTCGCCGAACGCGCCGCCCGCGATCTTGTCGATGAAGAGATCGCCGGGGAGCGCGAGGTCCGCGACGCCGAGGGGTGAGAGGTCGCGCCGGGAGCGTTCCGATTCCCAAAGGGCGACGGCGACATTGCGGGCGGCGGTGAGGACGGGAACAGCTTGTTCGAGATACCGGCGTCGGCGGGATTCCGGCCCGGTCACCGCCACGCGCCGCGCCTCGTCGAGGAGGAGGCGCCGCGCACGGTCCAACTCGGACCACGCGCGCGCGGGAACCGCGACTTCGGCGAGGCGCGCGACGAGGGCGGGCAGGCGCACCGAATCCCAGTCGGCGACGGCGACGAGGCTCATACGCCGGCGCAACTGCTCGTCGAGGATCCCGAGTTCGAGAAGGGCGAGCAGAACGGCGGATGAATCGAGGAGGCCCGGTTGGGCGACGGCCTCGGCGAGGAGTTCGTCGATCCGCTCGTGCGCGCGTTCGAACGGGGGTGCGGCGAGGGTCACGGAGGCGGGGATCTCACGGAGGATCCGCGCGAGGCGTCGGAGGCGTCGCAGTTCGTTCGCGACCGAGCCTTCGCCATCCGGGCGCTCGAGGTTGGCGACGAGGAGGGTGCCGAGGCGCGCGACGAGGGTGCCGAACGCCGCCGTGTCCGGCATGGGGATCACGTCGACCTCGGGGCGGGCGGGGAAGATGGAGAGCTGCCGCGAGGCCTGGAGATCGAGGAGATCTTCGAAGGCGTACTGGAATCCGTGCACATCGCCGGCTGCCTCGGACTCGTCCAGCGCGGCGCGCACGAGGTCCCAGAGTCGCAGGGCGATCTGGCTGAGCGATTCGGAAAACGGGAGCGACGCCGGGAGGGGATCGCCGCTGAGCAGAGCGGCCTGGGCCCAGACATCGAGGATCTCGTGGAGTTGCTGGAAGCCGACGAACCGGTTCATCCGCGCGATGACGGAGTTGGGAGCGGGGCTGAACTGGCCGGGAACAACGTCGAGTTCGTCGAATCGGATCTCGAGGAAGTCGCGGATCCGATCGCGGACCGCATCGTGAAGTTCGTTGTTCTGGGGGCGATTGGCTTCCGCGAGGAGCGACTGGGTTTCGACCAGGGCGGCCACGGTTTCGAAGAGCGCGGCGTGACTGGTGATTCCCGCTGGGTCGCGCGCGCGGAGGAGCGCGGCAGCGGTGGCGGTTTGCAACGCGAGGTCGAGGGCGGCGAGATCCTCGGGAGTTCCCGAAAGCGTGCCGCGGTGGAGCGCCACGGCCGCGCGAGCGAGGGCGGCGCGGTGCGTGGCGGCGCTGGCGAGATCGGTGACGCCGGCGGCGGAACGGCCCGTGTGCTCGAGCAGTTCGCGTTGGGGAGCAAGAGGGAGCACCGGACCGACGGCGGCGACGGCGCGATGCGCCCACGCGGTGAGCACGCTCACCGAGGTGTCGAGGTCGTCGGGCGGCAGGGACTGGCCGGACGCTTCGGGATTGTCAGGCACGGGCGCCGCCGCGACGGCGCTCGCCGCAACGTTCACGTAGGCGCGCCCCAGCGCGTCCAGGCAGCCGGTGGCGCGGGTGAGCGCCGCAGGGTCGAGCCCCGGATCGAGGCAGGCGGCGGGATCGTCGGGGAGGATGAGGTCGGCGAGGTTGCCGATGAGCGGGACCTGCACGCTGTCGGCAAACACCACAAAACGATAGAGCGGATCATCCAGGCGTGCGTCCACGCGAAGACGGCCGCCGCCGGGGAACCGGAGCTCGGACCGATTGTTCCAGCCCATGGATCCGTCCGGCCGGAGGGTGAGCCATCCGGGGTCCGCGGGTCCGAGGCGAAACACCGGTGCCTCCGCGCCGTCGGTGGGCCATTCGAAGGAGCCGTGGTACGGCAGTCGGACCTGATCCCTGGAACTCAGATCGAGCAGGTGATCGGGGTAATGGCCGGAAAGGGCCGGGAGCGGGAGATCGTCGAAGCCGAAACGCCCGCCGCGGATGCCACCGTCTTCGAGCACGCCGGAGTGCCAGCGGAGGGAGAACCGGTCGAAGAGACTCAGAGGCACGCCGGAACCGGCCGGCAGGCCCAGCAGGACCTCCACCTCGGCGGCCGCGAGTGGTCCGGCGGGCAGTTCGAGACCGTCGGGGCTTGCCACGCGGACGCCCTCATCGATCGCGGTGATGGTCCGGTTGCCACCAGGTTGGCCGTGGAGACCTACTCCAGGCGTGATCCGCGCGACGTCGAATCGAACCGGCGTGTCGGAGCCGAACCGGAGTTCGATCACCGGGAACCGGAGCACTTCCCGATCGCCGGCCTGCACGAGCTGGGCCCCGGAGGGAAGTCGGGCATGAAACGAGTCGCGCTCGGATTCGGATCCGCGCGGGAAAAGCGCGACCGGGGCCAGGCTGCCCAGACTGGGTGAAACCAATACGGACGGCACGGGTCGGCCTTGGGCGTCGAGGGCGATGAGTCGTTGGGAGGCCCGGGTGTTGCCCGGGTCCGGCACCCCGCTCCTGGCGAAGGCGACGTTCCCCGCGCCATCCGTGACCCGCGCGACGAGTCCGGTCGCACCGGCCAGGACGGCGTACGGGACCGTCAGGGT